>WIAF01000018.1 GCA_014055465.1 Nitrospira sp. CR1.1 | reverse complement strand
GGAGGTTGGCCGTTTGCGCCGTGATCACCAGCTGATCGGTTTCAGTCGTAATGGTCTGCGTGCTGCCATAAGGCGGATTCATCCAGACCCATCCCTGATTCGTGCTGAGATAATAACTATGTTGATCGGTTCCGCCCTTGCGCAGTGACAAGGTCCCGACGGCGGTTTGCCCCTTGACGGCACTCAGCACCAACGCTGCCGGGCTTGAGGTGATGGCCGTTCCGGTCACCACTGGAGCTACGACAGGAGCAGGGGGAGGGGGCACGGCAACGGGACTGGGCGTTGGTGTAATGGCAGGGGGCACGGCCGCCGGAGGCGGGGGTGGCGGCGGCGCCACCGCAGTTGCTGTGACGGTAAGGGTGACCGGGACGCGGAGCATGTTCTGGAAGTTATTCGGTCCCGAATCGACGATATACACCACGGCGGAATGGGTTCCGGTCGGGAGGTTGGCCGTTTGCGCCGTGATCACCAGCTGATCGGTTTCAGTCGTAATGGTCTGCGTGCTGCCATAAGGCGGATTCATCCAGACCCATCCCTGATTCGTGCTGAGATAATAACTATGTTGATCAGTACTGGATTTTTTTAGATTGAGGGTGCCAACCGCCGTTTGTCCCTTCTGTGCGCTGAGGACCAGGGCGGCTGGGCTGGTCACAATGGGGGCCGTGCCACTGTTCTGGGCCATGATCACGGCCGCGTCAGTCGATGATTGCTGCAGCAGGCTGAGCGTGGTGTCTGCGGCAGTGGCGGTTGGGATCAAGGCTGTAGAGCACAGCACGGAAGATAAGCAACCGGCAGCACCGATAACCAACACACTCTTGGGCGTCTTCATGATAGTTCCTCCGGAAATTCGAGACGCTGGATGAGCAACCGGCATGCCAGCCTGAAAGTCGGTGCGACCGCCATAAAGCCGCGTCACGAGCCATTTTGCAGAGAATCGCACTGCGTGATCGTGTTCGTTATTTTCAGCTGTGCAAGCTGGAGCAGAGGGTGCAGGAGAAAGCCTTCGATCGCTCTCTCGCGAACCACTGCGTGCGAAGCGGACTCCGCGGCGGCATGGTCTGAGGCGCGTCGATGGGGTGGTTGGGAAGGAGTCAGGCAGCGGGAGGCGCGGCAATCCAGTTCGCGAGCAACGTCAGCATCCGCTGGAAATCGGACGGGTTCGTGAATCGATGATCAGCACCGGGAAGAATTTCCAGGTGTTTGGGGCCAGACACAGATGCGTACAGCCGTTGGCTTTGGTGCAGGGGAACATATTCGTCATGATCCCCCTGTACGATCAACGTTGGCGCGGTAATGGTTCGGGCCGGCTCATACGCGATGCGGGTGAGGCAGTCCTGATAGAAGGCATAGTCGAGGGGGAGGCGGGAGGGACCTCCATGGAGATCCGGGATCGTGTTCGTTTGTTTCCATTGCTGCAGCCCATCTTCCCCCAGCTCTAAGCGAAGCTCCTCTCCGAAATCAACCACCGGGCATTTGAGTGCGAGGCAGGTGAGTGGTGGAACGGTCGCCGGCGGTGACTTGTGCAGATCTGTCCACTCAGCGGCTGCAAGGATCGAGATGAGGCCGCCGAAGCTGGAGCCGGCGAGTGCCAGTCGCCCGTAGCCTCGGGTCATGACATAGGTCAATGCGGCCCGTGCCTGCGCCACTCCGATGCTGGTCGTCAGCTTGGCGAAGGGCCCATCGCTGTCACCATGCCCGAAACAGTCGAATCGGAGCGTGGCGATGCCGCGATTGTTCAAGAGCTCAGCCAGCGCTTGGTTGCTCGCGCTGTTCTTGTTGGACAAAAAGCCATGGCAGAGCACGGCGACAGAGTCGGTGGGGTGCTGCGGCTTGGCCAGCACGGCCGCAATTCGGTTACCGGCCTGGTCGCGAAATGAGAGTTCTTCTTCCATATGGTCACGCGCTAGGATGGTTGGCGATGCGATCGGGGTTATTTCGTCGCTCCTTCATGGGACGGCTGGGCGCCGGTCGCCTGTGCGATTTTGATGGTGACCATGGTGAAGTGAAGGAGCAACAGCCCCAAGCTCATCCAGGTACCCGCTTGGATCCAAGGCGAAGACAGGGGGAGATTCCAGGTCAACGAGGCGACGAGCACCAGTCCCAAGGATCCAAAACTCACGGTCGCGACCTGCGCCGCTCGCCAACGGTTCATGATGCGTTCAAGTCTCTCACGATAGGCCGCGCGCTTTTTCTGATTCGCGATCCGCGCTGCGGTAAGCAGGGATGGCAGGGCGAAGGACAATCCGCCGACCAGGCTCTGTAGGAGAAATCCGAGAAGCGCTGTGTGAGTGTAGGCAACCAGATGCAGGGTACCGTACGGCATGACCGGCGGAGTCGACAACACGTTGATCCCGACTGCCAGGCCGATGCAGGTCATGATCAGCAGGAAGCTCAAGGCCGTGAGCAGATGGTCCGTGGCGGCCGAGCCAGGCTGCCCCGCCTGGGTCCATGTGCGCAGAAGATTGACGCAGCAGAGTGCGAGGGCGACGAGGAGTATGCTTCCCGCAGCCAGTTGGATGTGAACCGAAGACAAGACGAATCCCGTGATCAACCCGGCGGCGGACGCAGGCAGGAGCAGCAGGACTGCCTGGCCTGCTCCTGCGCTGGGCAGGGGGCGATGCAACATCAGTGGCAACGCCAGTTGGATCGTTCCGACCGTTCCGAGTGTCAGAAACAACAAGAGGCCTGCGTGAAGGTGCCCCAAACGAATCATGCCGTGCCAGGTGGGGTACCAGGCGTCGGCGAGCAGGCCTCCTAGGACTAAGCTGCCGAACAGTCCGGCGAGGCTGATTCCGAAATAGATGTGCGACAGCGGTGTCCAACTTGCGCAGGTCCGTAGTCCGGTCATGATCCGGCGTGCCATGGGAACAAAGAGCGCGGCCAGCAGCAGCCCTGCGCACAGGGTCAAGGTGGAATTCCGTAGCCAGGCTCCAAGGGCGAATCCAAGAGCCGCGAGATTCATGCTCAGAAACAGCAGCCGGTGCGTCGCTCGTTTGCCCTCGTGGCTGGCCAGATCGTGTGCGGCGATTGCCAGGCCCGTCATCAATTGGAGAAGGCCGCCGACAAGCACTCCATGAACGTGTACTAAGCGAAGGCCGGATGGAAGCGGGGCTCCGCGTACGATGCCCAAAAACGCGGCGAGTCCCAGCAGCGATGTCAGCAGCAGCCAGCCCCAAGCGGCTAGCAGAAACGACAGTGACGATCCAAGCCCACGACGCAACATCGCTAACCCTGATTCAAAAAATAAAAGTGATTGGTCGGTCCCTTGCCATGTCCGATGGCCAGGCTATGTCTGATAGCCTCGGTGAGATAGGTCTTGGCGGTTTGCACAGCGTCGGGGACGGTTTTCCCCCGCGCGATGTGCGCGGCGATGGCGGATGCAAAGGTGCAGCCGGTGCCGTGAGTGTGCGGCGTGTCGATAAATTCACCCTTGAACATATTGAAGAACCGTCCGTCATACAGAAGATCCGTTCCGCGATCTTTTTGCAGATGGCCCCCTTTGATGAGGACATTGGCACAACCGAATTGACGAATGACTTTTGCGGCACGGCGGGCATCGGCCAGCGAAGTGATCTCGATCCCCGAAAGCTGCTGCGCTTCATGCACGTTCGGTGTGACGAGCAAGGCTAGCGGGAACAGCGCGCTCTTGAGGGTGTCGATCGCATCCGGCCTCAACAGTGGTTGTCCGCCTTTGGCGATCATGACCGGGTCTACGACCAGGTTCTTCACCTGCTGCGGTTTGAGGAGCTTCACCACTGTGCTGATAATGTCCGCCGAGGAAAGCATGCCGGTTTTCACGGCCGCCACGTCGAAGTCGTCGAAGATGGCGTCGAGTTGAGCGGCGATGATCGAGATGGGAAGTTCGAAGACGTCGGCGACTTCTTCGGTGTTCTGTGCGGTGATGGCTGTAATGACCGACATGGCATACACGCCATTGGCCGACATGGCCTTCAGGTCTGCCTGAATGCCTGCGCCGCCGCCTGAGTCTGAACCGGCTATCGACAAGACTTGTTTAATCATGGGTTCTTTCCTGTGCAAGTAATCGAGGGTAATGATCTACGGTGTGGGGGGCGTTGCGTCCTGCGTGGCAGGAGCGTCGGGTTCGATGACCGGCGCAGAGTCCAACTTCAGTCCATCCATGGTGATGATCCGATCGGCCCTGGGCGACGTTTCATGGTAATGCAAGGTGATCGGGCCTGTCGGGGGCTTATCGGTAGCCAGGAATGACAGGCTCGCATGTTGTTGTCGTTTGGGGTTCAACTCCATCCCGCGGGTGCAGAGGCCTTCGCGATTGTGCGCGACATTCTGCTTCCACTGTTCCCCATGCTCATCCACAAGATACGTGTCGAGAAGCTGGCAGCCGATCTTGACCGGATGCGCCGTGCGGTTGGTGAATACCAGATCGAGGCCGATCAGATCATCCTGCCGTGACATGCTGAGAATGGTGACCTGGTAGATCTCATTTTCATGGGCGCTTAGGACTGGGGCAGATTCCGTCACCACTGCGGCGGCCGCGGGTGCGGGGGCGGCGGCCTGTTTGAGGAGGGCTGCCAGAGGGCCGGATTTCGGCACGATCGTCCGTGAGGCGCCGACGGGGTAGACCGTATAAGGGCCGATGAGCTTGGCGGTGACTTGAATGCCTTCGGGAATTTCGAGATACGCGCCGGTGACGTAGAGGTCCGCGCGTAAGGCCTTGGCGACTTTCTTGGCCGCCTTAGCTTGCGATGTATCGAGGTGGGTTAACTGGTGCTTTTCCATTGTGGCGATCAGTAACTTGCGATCGACCACTTTGAGTTCGCCGGCCACGAGCAAGTGGGTGGCCAGCTCCTCGGCCAGGAATTGTCCGATGGGGGTCACGTCGCCCTTGCTGTCGACAAAATCCAGCAACGCGAGCCGCGACTTCTTCATCTTGATCGCTTCGGCCGCCACTCCTTCGGCGAGTTCTTTCACGCTATCCTCATATTTCGAGGCAGCCAGAGAAGTGGAGTGCCAGAGGAGAAGCAGAATGAGGCAGGCCAAGAGACGAATCATTGGCACCTGTTTACGATCGCGTGACGCATGGCCCACATTATACTCGCGTCGTTGATGCTGTCCAGCCCGTCAACGTCACACCGAGAGTCTGGGCAGAAAGACTCTCGCCAATGCTCGTCCCAGCCCATACCCGAGCGGCAGAATGGTCAGCAGGAGGATCGGCAGGTAAAAATAAGCCAATGCTCCCTGGGCATCGGGGTGGATCAGCACTTCGACATGGACCCAGCCTGCGATCAGGACCATGCTCAATCCCGCCGAGAAGAGGCCAAGCGCCCGTCGATAAGTGATCAGGAGGTTGTGAGCCGAAGCGGTCCCCAGGTGGAAAAGAATGATCAGTGCCAGGATCACGAAGGGCAGCGACGTCAGCACTCCGACCAGGAAAAAGTTGTAGCCGGGGGCAAAGAGGTGCAGCGTGAAGGAGCGCCAGGCCCGTGGAGATGGAATGTCACGCACCAGGATCTCCACCGTCAACATGGTAATCCAGGGGAGGAGCAACCCGCCGAGCACACTGATCCAGACGCCCAGCCGTGCCAGCATCCGTATACGCGAAGACTGTTCCTGCGCGATAGCGGTCATCGTGGCGGCTCCTGAGCCGGCGATCCGGCATGAGGCGCCGTTCCGGATTCCATCGCGTTCACGGCTTCGGTCATGGCGGCTTGGACGACGGGGTCGGCATCCTGATGGCGTCGCAAGGCCGGCAGGACTTGTTTTGTGGCAGCACCCATCCCGCCGATGGTTTCCACCGCCAGATAGCGAATTAGAGGTTGTTCATCCCCTAACGAGGCAAGAATCGGCGCGAGGGCATCACGTGCCGCCGGGCCCAGTTGAGCCAATTGGTGCAACGCATAGTCGCGGGCAGACGAATGTCCGAGCATCATGCCCAACGATTCGATGTGGGCTGCATCGCCGGCCCTCGGTTTATCCAAGGCCGTACGCGCGAGCGTGGCGATGCTCTTGTCCGGGTCATTCAGAACCAGGGTCAGTGCGGCTACGGCATCCTGTGTGAGGGGGACCGTAAAGGCAAATTGGGCGGCCGCCGTCTGGCGCACGAGCGAGGACGAATCGCGTAGCCCGTCCAGCAGGGCGACGCCGATCGGGGTGGAGGGAATGCCGATACTCGCTAAGGCGATGAGAGCATTGCGGCGCACGAGTGCATCGGCATCATGTGCGACGGCCAGCAGGGCCGGCACCGCCGGTTTGGCAATCGGCCCCAGGCTGCCGATTACCGCGCAGGCTGTGCGGCGTTGTTGCACCTCGGGATCATGGAGTCGCGGGACGAAGTGGGTCATCACGCGGCGAGCCGCGGTCAAATCGATCCACTTCAGCGCGGCGGCGGCAGTGGTATTGGCATGTTGACTGCCGTCTTGCGTCGCCTGGCTAAATAATTGAGGCGCGGCGTTTCGCGCCGCCGGGCCGATTTGCCCCAATTGCTCTGCCGCGACAATTCTCGTGGAGGGGTCATCGTCTTTAAGCAACTCGATCAATGTCGGCACGGCTTGTGCGCCCGTAGAAAACCAATACCACAGAGCCAGCAGGCCGAGGAAGAGAACGAGCCCAAGCAGGTGCAGCCTGATCTCGCGTGGGGTCAGGACGGTAGTCGATGAAGTGGCGGCGGTCATGCGTAGGGTTAATATCATGAAGAGCAAGGTGCCGAGGTCAGCCTATCACAACAGAAGGGGAGCTGAGGGGGTAAGTGAGCATCAGCCTTCAGCGTTGCATAGGAAGGTGGAGAACGGATGGTAGGCGGAAGGAGAAACCGTGTCAGTAGGGGGCCGTGTGGCGTTCGAAGGTCATGGGGTTGAAGTCGTGCAGCAGGCGGGGGGCGGCAAGGCCGGAGTCGGTGAGCGAACCGGTCCAAAGGCGCCCGCACTCTGCCCAGACCAATCTGGTGTCATCCAGGTCGGCCCACTCCCATCCCGGCTGTATTAGGCAGAGGTTGGATGGTGTCTGGATCAACTCATGCTCATCCCAGTAGCAGCCTTTTCCTGGTGGACTGCCGGTTTGCGCATGGGCATATTTCCGCAAGATCCATCCGTTCCCCAGCAACTTCTCGAATACATCGCATTGATCCGTGCTGCCGGCCGAGAGGCAATCGGTCAGCATCCAGCCATCCCGCAGCAGGCGGGGGTAATACACACCCAAACATTCCCCACCCCGGCCACCGGCCGGGCGATAGGCCTGATCACGATACAGCCTTGTCGAGTCGCGACCTTGCAGATGGCAGCCGTCGCCGTTGAGCCAGTAGCGATCGTTGTCGAGAAAGAGCCCGCCGCCGTTCCAACAGTCGCCTTTGGGAAAGAAGGCCGAGGCTTTCAGGTACGGCACACGCGAAATGGCCGACCAGGATCCCTTCGACAAGCCACTCCACTTGCCGTCCATCGCGAAATAGATGAAATGCTTCCCATCGGGCGAAAGATCGCATCGCCGCTCATAGATTCGACCCTTGAACCATTGCCCAAGCGTGAAACGATCAGTCCGGCGATCCCATAGCAGAGTGCAGACCTGCCGCGACGGCCCTCGGCGGATGATCAGTCCGAGCGGCGCCTCACGGGCCAGCAGTAGGTGAAGCCTGGCGGGGAAGGATTGCATGCTGCAGGAAGTGTAGCACGGAGACGCTGGAGATCAGGCGGCAGTGACCGGTTGTCCATGTTCCCACTATGGGGATATTCCACGCAAAACCTGGGTATTTCCCTCGTAGGCGATGGCCGACAGCGGGGCTAGTATGACAGCTGGACCACCAGCAACACAGGAGGTCACCATGCCAATCTATTTCCTCTTGGGCCTGACAATCCTCATTCTTGTGATCGCAGTCTACGCCACGGTTATGGAAGAAGAGGACGAAGCCACGCCGGTAGACTCAGTTCCGCAACCAGATTTGGATGCTCGGCGGTATGAGTCGAAGGATGAATATAGAAAGGCGAGTTAGATGCGAGTCGTAGAGCTCATCGTGAATGTTCCACAAGGGTAGAGCAGAGTCATGAGTGGGGGGTGTGTTTTCGGGCTATGATCCATGCTTCCGTGGACGTGCGACTGGCGAGGGTGGGGCCTGGCTCTGAACGATTGCACAGCATCGGCGATGTTTGTGCGCTGCCCTGAGACAGACTGTCCTGCCTCACAGGTGGCGTCTGCGGTTTGAAGCTGCGGGTCGCATGGCGAAACGCAGCAAGTTCAGACGCCAAGGTCGCCTCTGGGAGCGCTCGTCGGTGCTGTGCTCATGAGCGGCAAGAGCGAGGCCCCTCACACCGGCCACTTTTCCTCGTTCCAGGCCATTTCCCAAAACATCCACTCATATTTCGAACTCAACAGAAACGACTGCTCCATCCGTTTCTTTTCTTCATGTCCGGCCGTCCTCGCCCAGGTATCGACCCTGGCGCGCATCCATTCCTGCACGGCTTCGAACTCTGGTGAGGCATAGAGCATGAGCCAATCCCGGTACGGATGTTTGGCGGGCGGCGCCCCGTTCTTGAGAAAATGTTTCCCAACGACACAGTAGATCCAGGCGCAGGGGAGCGCCACGACGGCAATCTCCGTGGCGGTGCCGGCTTGGGCCACGGCCAGCATGTGGCGCGTGTACGCATAGTTGGTCGGGGCCATCGGCTCGTTGAGCATCTCCTGCGGCGTAAGGTTCCAGCGTTTGCCGTAGTTCTCATGAAGACTGCGTTCGACGGTGATGGTTTCTTCGGCCAGTTTGGCGAAACGAAGGGCGGATTCGGAGTCCGGCGCCCGTAAGGAGCCGGCGGCAAAAACTCGGGCCAGATCCGCGAGGAAGCGGGCATCCTGCAGGATGTAATAGCGGAATTTTCGCTCCGCCAATGTGCCTTTGCCCAGCGCCTGCACGAAGGGGTGAGTCAGTTGCGCATCCCACACGGGGTGGGCCAGCTTGCGAAGATGGTTTGAAAACGACATCCGGCTCCTCCTTCATCGCCTGAAATGGATCTGGTCACGGGCGAGATACGAGAGACGCTTCACGAGAGGCGTTGTGTCGTCACGTTCTCGGTGTCCAGGGTCTCGGGAGTTGATTGATGCCATCCAACGCCGCCACGCGATAACATTCCGCGAGCGTGGGGTAATTGAACACCGCATCTATGAAGTAGTCGATTTGTCCTTGGAATGCCATGACCGTCTGCCCGATGTGAATCAGTTCCGTCGCTCCGTCGCCGATCGCATGGACGCCGAGCAGTTGCCGGGTTTTGTTGTGAAAGAGCAGTTTCAACATGCCGATCTCATCGCCGATGATCTGTCCGCGAGCGATTTCCCGATAGCGGGCGATTCCGACGGCATAGGGCACTCCGTTTTTGGTCAAGTCGTCTTCATTGCGGCCGACCATGGAAATCTCGGGAATGGAATAAATGCCGTAGGGCATCAGGTCGGACTGCGTCTGGTAGGGGACGCCGAATGCGTGGCAGGCGGCGTGACGGCCTTGCTGCATGGACGTTGAGGCCAGCGCAGGAAAACCGATGATGTCGCCGGCCGCATAAATGTGAGGAATGGACGTTTGATAGTGCTCGTTGACCGTCAGGCGCCCGCGATTGTCCGCTGTGAGCCCGATGGCCTCCAGGTTGAGCGTTGCGCTGGCGCCGGTACGGCCGACCGAATAGAGCACGGTGGACGCGGCGATTTCTTTGCCGCTTTTCAAGCGGACCATCACCTGATGTTCAGCCACCGGCTCCACGGACACGACCTCCTCGTTGAACCGGAGGATC
Organism: Nitrospira sp. CR1.1; assembly: GCA_014055465.1. Classification (NCBI taxonomy): domain Bacteria; kingdom Pseudomonadati; phylum Nitrospirota; class Nitrospiria; order Nitrospirales; family Nitrospiraceae; genus Nitrospira; species Nitrospira sp. CR1.1. Next base: position 22,911 of record WIAF01000018.1, on the reverse strand, counting down.
ACCCCGATACTGCGCATGTGGTACTGCAGGGCCTCGATGGTTTCCTGATCGACAAATTCCAGCAAGCGCGGGCGGCGTTCGATGAGGGTGACGTGGAGGCCCATCGTGGCCAGGATGGAGGCGTATTCCGCGCCGATCACTCCACCGCCGATGATCGTGATGGATTTGGGGAGGTCCTTCAACGCCAAGAGGCCGTCGGTGTCGATGATGGTCTTGTCGTCGAAGGGAATGTGGCCAGGCCTGGCCGGAATGGTTCCGCAGGCAATGACGAGAAAGTCGGCCGTGTGGTCCACATAATCACCAGCACGTTCGATTCGCACGCGGTGCGGGTCGACGAAGGATGCGCCGCCGTACCACAAATCGATATTGTTCCGCGTCATCTGATTCTGGATGATCTCGATCTCACGGGTGATGACGTGGTTAGACCGGAAAGTCAGGTCTGCCATTGTGATGTCCTGTTTGACGCGATAACTGGCGCCGTACAGGCTGCGCTGGTGGAATCCGGAGAGATACAGGGCGGCTTCACGGAGCGATTTGCTGGGGATGGTTCCGGTATTGGTGCAGACCCCGCCGACAACGTGTTTGCGTTCGACGATGCCGACCTTTTTGCCGAGCTTAGCCGCCTGAATCGCAGCCTTTTGTCCTGCTGGGCCGGTTCCGATCACCAGCAGATCGTAATGGGCCATGTGTTTTCCCCAACGGCCGTGAGACGCGGTTCAGCTGGCCGTGACCAGCTTTCGCGCGAAGCGGAAGGCTTCCTCCAGGTCCGGCAGTTGAGCCAACTCCGGGGTGATTTGCAAGTAGCGAACCTTGTTGTCCTTGTCGACGACCAGCAGGGCGCGACTCAGGAGATGAAGGTCTTTGAGTAGGAGCCCGTGGGCCTTGCCGAAATCAGCGGCACGAAAATCGGAGAGAAAGGTGATATTGCTGATCTTGGCCTCTTCCGCAAAGCGTTTTTGCGCGAAGGGCGTATCGATGCTGATGGTGATGAGTTCGACCATGCGATCGAGCCCCATGTTCTTCTCGCTGAGATAGTGCGTTTGTTGTTCGCACACTTTCGTGTCGAGCGACGGGACGATGCTGATGATGCGGACCTTGCCTTTCCCCTTGGTCTCGTTGACGGGGATCATCGATAAGTCGGTCTGAGCGAGTTTGACATCGCGCAATTTGTCGCCCACCTTGAGCCCCATGCCGGTGAGCATCAACGGTTTGCCTTGAAACAGGACATTGTTGCCTTCCCCGGCCACCGCGCTCCCGTCAGCGATCGGCATGTCTTTGTATGAAAAACCAGCCTTGCCGGTGCCCGGCAAGGTTCCACACGCGCCCAAGCCGAGGCATAACAGGCCTAGAAGAAGGCGAGGACCCAGAGCGTTGCATCGGGCAGGGGGACTGATCGAACTCATAGGCGTCTCCATGGATAAAATATGATCTCTCTCCATTGTCACTGTATGGTCCGCTGGGAAGACTGTCAAGGTTGAAGGAACTCCGTGATGTGCCGGTTGACCGACTGCGGTTGCTCCCATTGGGGAATGTGGCCGGCCCCGGGAATCATGATCAACCGGGATTTCGGAATCATGGCTTGTAGGTCCCGGCCGACTTGCGGAGGAAAGAGGCGATCCTGTTCACCCCAGAGGATCAGGGTGGAATGGCGGATGTCCTTGAGTCTGGGTGCAAAGTGCTGTTCCCACAGGGGCAGGCTATCACGGAGTGACATGAGGGGCGTAATCATATCCTCGCGTTGACGGTTCCGGTTGGAGCGGTCCAGCACTGCCGCGGTTACCAGCGTGTGGTCGAAAATGATTTCTTTCAGTACGGCCTCCATGGTGCGGTTCCCGACGAACAGGGCTCCGAAGCGGGCTAGCCATGCGGGGATGCTGGTATTCAGGGCGCGTTGCATCAGGGGGCTGGCCAGTCGTTCGCGAACATGATCGGGCAAACTGTCGATCAACACCAGGCGCGACACCCGATCAGGATGGGTTAGGGTCATACCGATAGCCACACCGCCGCCCATGGAGTTGCCGATCAAGGTGGCCGTCGGAAGCCCGAGCGCATCCATGAGGCCGCGGATCGATTCGATCAAATCTTCAGGCCGGTAGTCGAGTGGAGGTTTGTCCGAGAGGCCTGAGCCGATCAGGTCGGGCGTGATGACACGAAACCGGCGGGCGAGGGGGATCTGTTGATATTCCCACTGCCACATCGAACCGCCGTACCCATGGAGCAGGATGAGCGGCGGGCCCTGGCCTTCGTCGAGATAGGCGATCCGATGGCCGTTGACGGAGGCGGTGTGGACAGGGAATCGCTGGATCGCGTCGAACCAGGGGGGAACATCCGGCCTTGCCGCGCAACCGCTCATGAGGAGACTCGCAAGAAACCAGGTCGCCAGGCGATGGGGCGCCGTTGCAGCACACCGGGCGAGACAGGCCGGGCGCGGCACCGGCTACTCCAATTGAATGACGGTTTCGTCGATTTTGACGTTATCTCCCTCGGCGACAAGGATGGCGGTGACCCGTCCGTCCATGGGGGCCGGGACCTGGCTTTCCATTTTCATGGCCTCGATGATCAAGAGCGGGTCGCCCGTTTTAACCTGGGCGCCGTCCGTCACCAGCACCTTCACGACACGGCCTGGCATGGGCGGGGCGACATCCCCGGGCTTCGTCGGCCGTGGACGTTTCGGCTTTGACGCGCTGCCCGCCTCCGGAGATTCCGGCACGCCGGCCAACACTTCCTGTAGCGGTTCGAGGGAGACTTCCTGCAATCGATCGTTGACGCGGATGTAGTAGGGTTTGCGGCCATCAGTGGTGCGGCCTGAGCCTGAGACGACGACATGGTAATTCTCGCCGTGCACCGTAATGTTGAATTCGGCCGGAGCGAGATGGAGATCGTGCGCCACGGCGGGGCCTTTGGTATCGGTTGGCTCCAGGGGCTCGGGCTGAAGATTGCCCTGCTCGCGCGCCTCAAAGAAATCCCGTGCAATGGCGGGAAACAGCGCGAACGACAACTGGTCTTCCAACGTGGTGGCGGACTCCGGCATGTCCTTTTTGAGTTTTCCGAATTCTGATTCCAACCGGTCTGCCGGCCGGCCTTTCACTGGTTCTTCATCCCCGATGGCCCGGGCCATGATCTCCTTGTCGAGAGGGCCTGGCGCGCGGCCGTAGAGGCCGAGGAAGTAGTTTTTGGTTTCTGTCGTGATGACTTTGTAGCGCTCGCCCTGTTCGCCGGTGAGCACGTTGAGCGTGGCCTGAGTGCCAACGATTTGGCTGGTCGGGGTCACGAGCGGCGGATACCCCATGTCCTTCCGGACGCGAGGAATCTCGTCCATCACTTCCTTCATCCGGTCGAGCGCATTTTGCTCCGCCAATTGCGCGGCGAGATTGGACAACATGCCGCCGGGGATTTGGGAGGTCAGAATCTCCGCGTCGACGCCGGTGAAGTCGCTTTCAAATTGCCGGTACTTCCGGCGCACCGTCCGGAAATGCTCCGCGATGGGTTGGAGGTCTTGCAGATCCAGTTGGCTGTCGTACGGGGTGCCGCGCAGGGCTGCGACCATCGATTCGGTTGGGGGATGCGACGCCCCGCCCGCCAGTGGCGAAATGGACGTGTCCAGAAGGTCTAAGCCGGCCATCACGGCCATCAGGGCCGTCATGGTGCCCATGCCCGATGTGTAGTGGGAGTGGAGATGGATGGGAACGCGGACGGCTGCTTTCAAACCCTTGACCAACCGGTAGGCATCCATCGGCGCCAATAGTCCTGCCATATCTTTGATGCAGATCGTATCGGCGCCCAGATCTTCCAGGCGTTTGCCCATCGTCACGAATCCATCCAGCCGATGGACGGGACTCGTCGTGTAGGAAATCGCCGCCTCTACATGTTTCTCACAGGCCTTCACTTCGCGGATGGCCCGCTCCAGGTTACGAACATCGTTGAGGGCATCGAAAATGCGGAATACGTCGATGCCGTTGGCGGCCGAGCGTTCGATGAATTTGTCGAGCACGTCGTCGGCATAATGCCGGTAGCCCACGAGGTTCTGCCCGCGCAGCAGCATCTGCAGTTTTGTTTTCGGCATCGCCGCGCGAAGCGCGCGCAGCCGCTCCCAGGGATCTTCCTTGAGGAAGCGCAGGCAGGTGTCGAAGGTGGCGCCTCCCCAGACCTCCAATGACCAGAATCCCACGGCATCCAGTTTTTGGGCGACTGGCAACATGTCTTCGGTGCGCATCCTGGTGGCGAGAAGACATTGATGGCCATCACGCAAGGCGACTTCCGTCAGCAAGACTTTCTTGGCTGGCGCCGGAGCGAGACTGAACGTTGAGTTGGGCAAGGGGGCAACGGCACGTGGTGCAGCCGGCCGAGCAGGTTTGGTCGGCTTGGTCGGCGCGGGCTTCTTGGACAGGCGTTTCTTCGATGCGGCTTTTTTCGTCTTGTTCGTTGCCATAGTGGCGGCCTCGGGGCGGCGGAATCGCTCGCGTAACAGGGTTGAGGTGCTGTGTGCCTGGTGGCTGAGAGGTCAGAGTCCTTCGTAGGCGGCGATCGCTGCGGAGATTGCCAACACCAGGTCCTCAGGCTCCTCGGATTCTTCGTATTGATACAGGTCCGGATGGGTCTCCAGGTAGGAGGTGTCGAATCGTCCCGCCTGGAAATCCTGTTCCATCATTACGTTCTTCATGAACGGAATGGTCGTCTTTACGCCACGCAGGACGTATTCTTCGAGCGAGCGCCGCATACGGCTCACCGCTTCTTCCCAGGTGCGTCCACGCACGGTGAGCTTTGCCAGCAAGGCATCGTAATAGGGCGGAATCGTATAGTCACGGTAGACCGCGCCGTCGATGCGGACTCCGATGCCGCCCGGCGACAGATAGGCGGTGATGGTGCCGGTGCAGGGCAGAAAGTTGTTGCGCGGATCCTCCGCGTTGATGCGGCATTGAATCGCGTGGCCTTGCAGCGTGACATCCTTTTGCCGGATCTCCAACGGTTTGCCCGCTGCGATGGAGATTTGATTGCGCACGATGTCGATCGCCGTGATCTGTTCCGTGACCGTATGTTCGACCTGCAACCGGGGATTCATTTCCATGAAATAGAAATGGCCCTCGTGATCGAGAAGGAACTCCACCGTGCCGGCATTGTCGTACTGCACGGCTTTCGCGATGGCAATGGCGGCCTCGCCCATCTGCGCGCGTAATTTTGGTGTCAAAACCAATGACGGGGCGATTTCGATCAATTTTTGATGCCGGCGCTGAATCGAGCAATCCCGCTCGCCCAGGTGAATGATGTTGCCGTGCTTGTCGCCCAGGATTTGAAATTCAATATGGTGCGGACGTTCGATGTACTTCTCGATAAAAATGCTGCCGTCGCCGAAGGCGGCCAGTGCTTCCCGCGACGCGACCTCCATATTTTCGCGCAACTCCTGGTCGGAGCGGACCACTCGCAGCCCGCGTCCGCCGCCGCCGGCGCTGGCCTTGATCATGACCGGGTAATTGATCCGGTGCGCGAACTCCAGGGCCTCGTCGATGCTGGTGACCCCGCCTTCGGTGCCGGGGACAATCGGGAGCCCCGCCTGCTGGGCAATTTGCCGGGCTTTGACCTTGCTGCCCATGAGGTCGATCGTTTCAGGCGAGGGACCGATGAAGGTGATCCCGGAGGCATGGCAGAGCCGGGCAAATTTGGCGTTTTCCGAAAGGAATCCATATCCTGGATGGATCGCGTCGGCGCCGATGCGCTTCGCGATCTCCACGATCTGTTTTCCGTCCAGAAAGCCTTTGACGGGCCCGGGACCTACGAGGTAGGACTCGTCGGCTTTCTTGACGTAGATGCCGGAGGAGTCGGCTTCGGAATAGATCGCCGCTGTCGCGATGTTGAGCTCGCGGCAGCCGCGGATAATGCGCATGGCGATTTCGCCACGGTTGGCAATCAGGATCTTCCGGAACATGCTACGCGTGCGCGAGGTTCGGAGCCGGAGCTCACCTCTGGTTCGCCTCCCAAAAAGACCGCGTAACCTAGCATAGGGTCAAGAGAGTTGTCGAGACGACGGAGGGTGAAATGGCGAATCAGGCAAGGCGCGAATCGGGCAGGAGGCGGAGAGCCTCCTGCCATGGGACCGCTTACTTGGCTTGAATGAGGAGCGGTTTCGACTGCGCACTGCCTCCGCCGGCGACCACGATGATGAATGACATGCCCGCTTTCGCATCCGGCACCACGGCTTCAATCGTCGTCTCATTGACGAACTGGTACTCGATTTTATCCTTGGGCGCTGCGCTGAACGTCACCCCGTGGAAACATTCCTTGCTGCCGAAGTTTTCGCCTTTGATCACGATTTTCTGGCCGGGTTTCGCTTCATCCGGCTCCACCTTGCCGATGGACGGGCGTTTCGAACGATCGCACACCGGATCCTTCTCAAGCTTGGTCGTATCCGACCCCTTGATCGATTCGGTGTTGAACATCGTATACCCGGCGCCTTCCACCATGGCCCCTTCCTGGGCCTGGACTGAAGGGGCGGCAATACAGAGGACGCCTAGAGCAAACGCGGAGCCGAGAGCAACGGTCAGAAGTGTACGCATGAAAGCCTCCTACTTAGGGAGATGATGTCCTTGGGAGCGGTGTATAAGACTCGCTGACGATTTTCTGGCCCTCATCCGACAGGGCAAATTGTTCAAATGCGGCTACGAGGGGGTCGGTGTCGTTATTCGAAATCAGGAGGACCGGGCGGCGTAAGGCATAACGGCCGTCCTTGACTGTCGGCGTTTCGGGCTCAACCTTATCGACCGGGAGTAGGCGTACCGGCACGCCGGAGGCGACGGCTTCCAACGCCTGGCCGAGGGACAAGTAGGTCACGGCAGAATTGGGCGGGAGGGTCCCGGCGATAGTTTTGATGACCTTCTCGTCCTTCGCAATCACTTTGATTGTATCGGGAATTTTCCCTTCAATGCCAAGAAGTTGTTCAAAGGCGTCGCGATTGTTTTCGTTGCGCGGCCGGTCGATGAGCAGCACTTTTGTATCCGGTCCACCGAGGTCTGACCAGATTGTATATTTCCCAGAAAAGAGCTCGGCGACCTCCTGTTTGGTGACTTCCTTCGTGAAGTTCGAGCGGTGGACCATGATGGCAATGCCGTCCCAGGCGATCTGTACGGAGTGCAAGCCGTCTGCCGAGGCTCCAGTGACGGCGATCTGCGCCTGCTTGGTTTTCACCATGTCGAGGGGTTTGGAGTTGCCATCCCAGACGACGTCGATATAGGCGCGGGGGTTGGCTTTTTCAAACGCGTGAGCCAGTGATTCCATCACGCGTTGCTCGGGGCCATGGCCTGCGATCACCATGGATCCGGCTACTTCGGCTGAGGCCGGCAGCCCTCCCAGAGAGAGGAGTCCGGCGCAAAGCAAGGCGCTGATACGGGAATGCATGCTGAACGATTCTCCCTGTCGCCCCTGAGTCGCGTTCCGGGGATCAGCTCGTGGCGCGGCAGGCCGGGGCGGCAGTGCCTTCCGCTCACGCGACCTCTCCGTTTAGGAGTCTGTGCTATCCGTCGGAGTGACGGCACCGGACATCATGTCCGGCGACACATCCACCCGTTTGCCCATGGCAGGAGGAAGTTTCGAGAAGCGATCCATGCGTTCGTTGAGCATGTCGTACGCCTTGATTTCCTCAAATCCGGGCTTGTGGCTGCCTTTGACCTTCGATGCAAAGGCTGACAGTATCCTGGTTGCCCCGACGTTGTTGCACCGGGGGCATGCCGTATCTTCCGGCCGCGCATGGATGGATTGGGTGGCCTCGAACTGATGGGTACATTGTTCGCAGCGATATTCGTAGACCGGCATTGCCGACTCCTTAAGGATGGCGCTCCATAGCCGACCCCTGGCGGGTTGGGCGAGATAAAGCGAGTCTCTGTTTGGAAACGCTTGACCCTGTGCGTAGCTTTGCACTATTGTACCGAATCTTTGTGTCGAAACGCGAGCTACAATTGAAGGAGCGGTTGAAATGCCCCTGTTAATCCGGAAGTACAAAGGCAGCGGTGGTGTTATGCAGGAAGAGCGCATCGACGATCCGGATCGGATCGAACGCTACATGCGTCTCTTCGAAGAGAAGGACGTGAAGAAGCTGGAAACGGGCGTCAAGACTGTGATCGAGAAGGACGAGTGGCAGCTCCTGCCCTAGCGCGTACCTCCTGGGTTCATCCTACAATCTAACGTGTGTTGCCGTCTTGGGTCGTTGCGGCGTGGTGCGTTCTGCGCATTGCTCTCTCCGGGAGGGGCGTGGTAGGGTTGGGCTGCGACGATCCTGACGACGGAGTCCGACGGGGTATCATGGTCTACTGGATTCACATTGCACGCGCGATCGATCGAGTCACGCTTCATCGGGACCGTTGTTCGGAAGTTCCTTCCAGCATCTCCAGTAGTGATTTTTGGGAGGGCGGCTGGTTCGACTACCCGAATAAAGAACGCGCGCTCGCCGCAATGGAGCAAGCCGGCACCAGCGATGAGCGCAAGTGCGCGCTCTGTAAGCCCTAATCGAGTTCACGAGAGCGTGCTGAGCCGATCGATCACGCTCGCTCAGGTTCACGCCGGATTCAGTTCATCACTCAGCGCGCCTGCTCATCTGATCATGCCTCAACTTGCGCTCCTCCTCACAACCTTTGTGTGGGGCGCAACATTTCCGGCCACCAAGGCCGCTCTGGAACAAATCACGCCGCTGGCCTTTCTGTTCCTGCGATTTCTTCTCGGCATGCTCATGGTCTTCGCGGTCCTGTTCCTGATGCGCCGGAAACTGACGCGCGATGCCGCGATGATGCGGATGAGTTTCATTGCGAGCCTCTGGCTATTCCTCGGGTATGTGCTGCAGACGGTGGGACTGCACCTGACCACCGCCTCTAACTCGGCCTTTATCACCGTACTGTATGTCGTGTTCGTGCCCCTGTTTCTGCGTCGCTTGACTGCGCATACCTGGATATCGAATGGCATTGCGTTGTTCGGGCTGTGGTTGCTCGTCAAGCCGACGGCCTCCGCGAATCTCGGTGATCTCCTAACGCTCGGCAGCGCCGCGGCGTTTGCCGCGCACATGGTGTGTCTGGAGCGGTACACCAGAACGACTGACGCCGTGTCGTTGTTCGTCTGGCAATTGGTGATGATGACTGTGGCCATGCTGGGCGTGATGTGGTGGGAACAACCGGCGTTGGCCATGTTCGAGCCGAGCCGTGTGTTGCTGTTGGGTCTTGGGGTCACGGGGATTCTGGCAACCGGTGCGTTCGCCGTTCAGATGTGGGCGCAGCAGCTTCTGCCCGCACAACAAGTCGCGTTACTGTTTGCCGTGGAGCCGGCCATCGCGGCCTGGCTTGCATGGTATTTCCTGGGAGAGAATCTGGATGCGCAAGGATGGTTCGGAAGCGCGATGATCCTGGGCGGTGTGCTGCTCGGATCGCGGGTGCCCGGCGAGATTGCTCAGGCATCTCCGGAGTCTGTGGCTGTGCATTCAGAGGGAAGGTGATATGGCTCAAAAGTTCGGAAACAGCCGATGGGTGCAAGAGGGATTTCTCGATAACCGGCAGGAGGGCACGGTGATCGGGCGAATCACGTTCGCGGTGTTAGGCGCGATCGATTTTTATCTGGCGGGCAATTGCCGGGGAGAAATTTCCGGCACGGTGATCCGGTTCAAAAATAGCCGGTTCGCCGATGAGGACCTCGCCGGTCAGGTGTTGGGGGATGTTGAAATTCCGCAGGTCGGAGATGCCAGCCTCATTTCGTTCGATCCGCATCCCCATCTGGCGCCCCATCCGTACATTGAATGGTTTTCGATGCGAAAGAATCACTATCGCATTGAACTGATACCGGAGGATGCATGGATCGCGACGGAGGCAGAGGTGGATGGGATCGATGCGGTGAGTCGTGAAATCCGCGCTCGTTTGGCGCCGCAGTATGGCAGCAAGTCCAGGTCGGCGGATGAGTCGGAATGGGTATAGATCGAGGTTACGGGGGGCGGGCCGTGGATGGCCGCCCCCGCGCTCGGTTAGGCGAGTTTGCTCTTGCCTTCTCGCACGTGCGCCGGCACTTCGCGGATATCCCACACCAGTCCCACTGCCTGCATGGCACGGAGCATGTAGTAGGTGATGTCGATCTCCCACCAGTAGAACCCCTGACGGGTTGAAGCGGCATAGTAGTGGTGATTGTTGTGCCATCCTTCACCGAGGGTGATCATGGCGAGAATGAAATTGTTTTTGCTGTCGTCTCCCGTCTTGTAGCGCTGCGATCCGTACACGTGCGAGAGTGAATTGATCGTGCAGGTGCCGTGGAGCAGGGCGACGGTGGACACGAAGAAGCCCCAGATCAACATTTGCGGACCATTGGTGCCGAGGCCCGGCGCATAGGTTTCCAGCAATTTCCCCAGTCCGAACATGCCGAATCCACAGATCGTCGGCACCAGGGTATCGAAACGATCCAGGAAGCGCAGTTCGGGGAACTTGGCAAAATCGCCGATGCTCTTCAACCGCGGCGGAAAGAATTTCTTCGAGCTGATCCAGCCGATGTGAGCCCAGAGGAATCCGCCCTGGCGCACCGAGTGCGTATCTTCCGGTTTGTCCGAATAAATGTGATGGTGGCGATGATGGCCGGCCCACCAGAGGGGGCCACGCTGGGCGCACGACGATCCAAGCAACGCAAAGGCAAATTGACAGGCGCGGGACGTTTTAAATGTCCGATGGGAGAAGTACCGGTGATACCACCCGGTGATGGCGAACATGCGCACGAAGTAAAAGGCGGCGCAGACGCCGACCGCGACCCAACTCCAGCCGACGATGAACACGCCGAGGCAGATCAAGTGGACCGTGATGAGGGGAATGGCCCGCAGCCAGTCCACGGTGGCGGGAGCCGCATCAGTCTTCATGTTTTCGATGCCGGCCCAAGAATCGAACCAGTGCAGGATCGTCAGCCAGGGCGTATGGCTGGCCGGCTGTGCTGCCGCAGGCTGTTCGTCGGTTTTGGGCAGCTCACCATTTTCGGGTAAGGTGAGCGGATGCAGATCACTACTCATGCCACCTCCACAGTTTATGCGAATAGGATGCGGTACCGAGGGGTCGCGCCGCCGTTGTACTAGCGTGACGTAATCGTTGCGGCGCTTGCGATTGGTGCGATGGGGCAGGCCGCTGGCTGAATGTTTCGGATGGTGTCGATCAGTGAGCGTAAAGACTCAGCTTTGAAGACACGTGCAGCCATTATACACAGATTTGCAGGAAAATGTCGTGAGATTTTTTTGCCTCACGCGGAGGAACCGTCGCCCAGGAACCAGCCCCAGGGGAACCGGACCATGCATGCCATGTCAAAGGCCGGTATCAGAGGTCATCAGCGACGTTGTGACGGAGCGCCGCGCAAGATTGTTTGACTCTGTTCTGATCGGCCCTCTAAAATGCGCCCCATTATGAATGATCGATTTCTCAAAGCGTGCCGGCGCGAACCGGTTGATTGTACACCGGTCTGGTTCATGCGCCAGGCGGGCCGGTATATGATTGAGTACCGCCGGTTGCGGGAAAAATATTCGATTCTTGAACTGTGCAAAACGCCTGAATTGGCCGCCCAGGTCACCCTGCAGCCGATCGATCGGTTCGCGCTCGATGCGGCCATTATTTTTGCCGACATTCTGCTCCCCCTGGAACCGATGGGGCTCTCGCTAGAGTTTGCGGAGGGAGAGGGGCCGATTATCCATAATCCCGTGCGGGATCGGGCCGCGGTGGAGCGGCTCAAGATGCTCGATGACAGCGACCTTCAGTACGTCATGGATGCGATCAGCCTGACCCGCAAGATGCTGGCCGGTCGAGTGCCGTTGATCGGTTTTGCCGGGGCCCCGTTTACGTTGGCCAGTTATGCGATCGAAGGCGGCAGTTCACGGAACTATATCCACACCAAGCAGATGATGTATGGCGAGCCGGAGGTGTGGCATCGCTTGATGGATAAGTTCGCGCGAGCGATCACCGGATATCTGCGCCGTCAGATTCGGGCCGGTGCCCAAGCCGTGCAGCTCTTCGACAGTTGGGTCGGCTGCCTGTCGGCGGGAGACTATGCCGAATATGTGATGCCACATGTGCAATTGATTTTTGACGGCCTCAAGCACGAAGGTGTGCCGCTGATTCATTTCGGGACGGGTACGACTGCCATTCTCAAATCGATGCGCCAGGCCGGTGGCGACGTCATCGGCATCGATTGGCGTATCCCGATCGACGAGGCCTGGGCCATGGTGGGGTACGATCGCGCCGTGCAGGGAAACCTCGATCCGGTCACCTTGTTTGGGCCGATGCATGAAATCGAGCGACGCGTGTCGGATATTCTTCGGCGGGCCGGCGGGCGACCCGGGCACATTTTCAATTTGGGGCATGGGATTCTTCCCAATACTCCAGTCGAGCATGTGGCTGCGACGATCGACCTGGTCCATAAATTGAGCGCCCGCTGAATCGAGAAGGCGTAGGTTGCTCATTGCCCGGCAGATGCTTGATTCGCGAGAGACGTCTTCCTAGTCAGGGCTGACGAGGTCACGGATGTCGGCAGCACCACGCCCGATTGCCCTGTTGCTGATGGCCATGGGCGGGCCCGATAGTCTGGAGAATGTAGAGCCGTATCTTCTCGATGTCCGCGGCGGGCGGCCGACCTCTCCGGAGTTGGTGGAGGAAATCCGGACGCGATACCGTGTGACGGGTGGGAAGTCTCCTGTACTCGACATAACGCGCGAGGCGGCCGCCGCCTTGGAACGGCGACTGAACGCATCCGGCGAAAGGCGTTTTCGGTGCTACGTGGGATTGCGGCACTGTCATCCGTTCATCAGGGACACCTACGCTGAACTGCTCAAGGCGGATCCTGATCATATCGTGGGCTTGTGTATGGCGCCTCAGTACTCGTCGCTCAGCATCGGTGCCTATGTGAAGAAGGTGGAAGAAGCCCGTGTGGAATTGGCCGATGAGACGCCGATCAGCTTCGTGACGAGCTGGCACCGCCATCCGTTGTTGATCGACGCGATCGTCGGACATATCCGCCGAACGCTGGAGCGATTCCCCTCGGAGGTCCGCGCGCAGGTGCCTGTGCTCTTTACGGCCCATAGTCTGCCGGAGCGAGTGGTGGCCATGAAGGATCCCTATCCGGATGAAGTGCGCGGTACCGTCCAGGCCGTGTGTGCGCAACTCGGCGGACAACCGACGCGATTCGCCTATCAAAGTCAGGGGCGGTCCGGCGAGAAATGGCTCGGGCCTTCTGTCGAGAAAACACTGGATGACTTGGCTCAAGCCGGTCAGCACCATGTGCTTGTGGCGCCTATCGGTTTTCTTTGCGACCATGTGGAAACGCTGTACGACATCGATATTGAGCTCACGCAGTTGGCCCGTACGAAGGGGATCCAACTGGAACGAATACCCATGTTGAATGCCTCGGCCCCCCTGATCGACATGCTGACGTCGGTCGTGGAGGCACACGAGTCTTCCCTGGTTCATTAGGCGGATGTCGAAAAAGGCCTCCAACATTGTTCTCGTTGCGCTCCAGGGTTCGACGTGCCCAGTTACGCGAGACTCGCCCCGTCGCTCGCTATGGCCGCTTGGCGGGACCTTTTTGAAGCCCCCGCGAGAATCATTCGTCGATTGTCCTGACGCCCGGATTGTTCAGCGAGCGTCGCAGCATTGTTCCACTCCCTGTTAGCGGCACTACCTGTGGCGCGCACTGCAAAGTCAGTCATCATCATCGGTGGAGGCATCTCAGGCCTCTCCACGGCCTTTGCTCTTCTGGACCAGGCTACGGCGGCCGACGTGCCGCTCTCCTGCACTATCCTCGATGCTGCGCCCGTCTGGGGCGGAAAGATCGTCACCCATCGGGTCGGCCGGCTGGTTATGGAGGCAGGCCCCGATTCGTTCCTGTCCCAGAAACCGTGGGGGATGGACCTGTGTCGTCGGCTGGGTATCGCCGATGAGCTCATCAACACAAACCCCGTTGAAAAAAAATCCAGCGTCTTGAGGGGCGGGCAGTTGCACGAGTTGCCGGAAGGACTCGTGACCTTTACGCCGACTCAACTCGGCCCGTTTTTTCGCAGCGGCTTATTGTCGTGGATCGACCTGGCCAGGATGGGCTGTGACCTCCTGATTCCACCGCGCCGGTCCACGGACGATGAATCGCTCGCCTCCTTTTTCCGCCGCCGATTCGGCCGGCATGCCTGCGAACGGGTCATGGAACCGCTGATGGCGGGTATCTATGCCGGGGATGCCGAGCAGATGAGTCTTCGCGCGACGTTTCCCCGGTTCTATGAGCTCGAGCAGACGCATGGGAGCGTGATTCGCGGCATGATGGCGGCTCGCCGGGCACGGGCGCAAAAGGCTTCCGAGGGACGACCCCGGCATACCATGTTCGTGACGCTGAAAAACGGTCTGGCGGATCTGGTCGCCGGATTAACCGTGCGTATCCGGGAGACCGGCGGCGTGCTGAAATCAGGGGTTCAAGCTGAGGCCCTTCGTGTACGCTCGCATCAAGCGGGACGCTGGATGTACGATGTGATCTGCGCCGATGGGACGGCGCTATCGGCGGAAGCGTTGGTCCTCGCGACTCCGGCTTTTGTGAGCGCCGACCTGGTTCGGCCCTTGAGTCCGCTGGCAGCCGGATTGATGGAGACGATTCCCTATGCCTCGACAGCGACGATTTCCCTGATCTATCCGGCCGCCGCGGTGGGAACCAGGTTGCAAGGATTCGGGTTTGTCGTCCCGCGGGTTGAGGGGCGTGACCTGATTGCCGCGACCTGGACGTCGATCAAGTGGCCGCATCGAGCGCCTCCAGAAGACGTGTCCGTTCGCTGTTATCTGGGCGGGGTGGGACGCGAGGCCATCTTGCAGCAGGACGATGAGGCATTGGTCCGTTGCGTGCGGGAGGAATTGGCCTCCATTGTGGGCCTGCAGGCGACGCCGCAGTATGTCGAGGTCAACCGGTGGCATCGGGCGATGCCCCAATATACGCTCGGGCATCTCGAGCGACTGACACAGCTTGAGGCTGCGTTATCACGGTTCGGCGGATTAACCGTCACGGGAGCGGGGTATCGCGGCGTCGGACTGCCCGATTGCATCAGAGATGGTGCGGAAGCGGCCGCGCAGACGCTGCGCTATCTCAAAACGGCCTCGATGCGAGAGTCGGAATCGTGACGGGCGATGAAACAGAAGGGTATGGACGATGTTAAATGATCAGTTGGTAATCTCCAGTGTAACCGGCCCTTTTCGCGAACCTCGGGAACCGGTGTTTTCGTATGACTATTCCATCCAACGGGCGACCTGGGCGGCGACCCATGCCGTTCGGGTCAAGATCGCTCTCGCGGAAGAGTTGGACTATGTGAAAGCGAAGCTGTTGGGTACGGTGACCGGGAGCCCGGGGCAACAGTTGATGCTGAATAAGTTGTTGTCGCGCAAGATCGGCGATCAAAAGCTTCGGATTGCCGAGGAGGAAGGCTGGTTGAAAGAGCGCGCCGATGTCTTGGTGCCTCCCTTCACGGGACCACTGGCACACCACTTTCCGCAGCTGGAATCATGGATCCAAGCTCAGCAGGATTCCTTGCGAAGCGAAATCAAGCAAACCATCGGTTTGGCAGTCTGACTCATCGATGGCGCGAGGGGGAGGCTCATGGCCTCTCCCTGCTGGAACTGCGCTGTCTCTGCCCCCCGTTCCTCAGCGTCCTGCCTTTCATCGAGCATCGAGAAACGCTCCTTCTCGACGCGCTGACTGATTCCACGGGTCACTTCCCATGCAGCTTCGAGGGAGGGATTGATTCCCATTATCTCACACACAGAATCTGTGGATAAGGGTGTGCATAGTGACCATCTCAAGGCGCGAGGCCCTTCATAGACCGGTCCTTCAGCGTCCTGCACAAGTTTTAGGCATTGGGGGTCGTCGTCGGGCAGGCCCCTAGATGCGGTAGAGGATGAAAACCCCTAGGGTGATTACTGCTTGTCGATTTTGGCCTGGGGATAGCGAAGGCGCGTCAGACGTGGGATTTCGAGAGATTGCTCAAAAAATCCGGCGGTATTGCTTGCTGTGGACCCCCGAGTCATCGGCAAATCCGATGGACCCGGTGTCGGGATTACTCGTGTCGTTCAAGTCAATGCGGTAGTGTCCACGCACCTGTTCCATGGCCTCCTCAAATGGAATGGCCTGCGGATACAGGTTGCCGGGGGCATGGGCTCCGCGCGCCAATGTGCCAACGACCTCCGGCGTCGCATATTTCGGGTCCGAAAAGATGTACAGATCGGCGACTGCCTGATCGCCCAGCTTGTGGCCCGGACTCGTAGCCGGGAGCATTCCTGCAAGCGTCTGATTGAGTCTGGCTTGCTTGAATTGTTTCAAGAGGCCGACGACCTGGCTGGTCGTCACCTGGGCTGGAACGACAATGCTGATGGCATTAAATTCCGTCAAGGTGGTCTGCGTTTTGTACATGATCGGCGCGGCGTCGGAATCTTCGGTGCCGACCTGAGAAATTTCCGGCCCGGCAGCCTGTTTTTGTTTCCCGCTGGGAACGGCAAGATTGATCAACAGCCACATGATCAGAATGACACCGAATAGCACGAGCAACGGATGGAGTCCGGCTCGCTTGCCCTCTTCGTATGGATGCTGTTCGCTGCTCATCACAGAGTCCGTGGCGCCTCTCCACGGGAACCGGGCGGAGCATTCGCCGCAGGACGATCGGCGGATTCCAATCGTTTTGCGGCGTTCCAGTAGTGATCCATTTCGGCCGTGGTGAGGTCGTGGACGCTTCGTCCGCTACGGGATGCTTCGTGTTCGATGTGTTGGAATCGAGCGGTGAACCGGTTTGTGGCCTGCCGCAGGGATTCTTCCGGATTCACCTTGATGTGGCGCGCCAGGTTGACCAATGAAAAGAGCAGGTCGCCCAATTCCGCCGCTATCTCCGCAGTGGGTTCCGGTAGCGGCTGCGAGGACGTTGCCGCGTCGCTCACGGCTTTGCGAAGCTCCCCGATTTCCTCCTCGACTTTACCGAGGACATCAGCGAGGCCCTGCGGACTGTCCGGCCAGTCGAACCCGACTCGCGCGGCGCGAACCTGTGTTTGATAGGCGCGAAGCAATGCCGGCAGGGCTTGCGGGATATCCTGTAAGACTGAATCAGGTTTTCCGGCGTTCTTGCGTTCGGCCCGTTTGATGTCTTCCCATCGATGAACAACCTGGTCGGAATTGAGATTCGGCACGCCCGACGCAGCATCCCCGAAGACATGCGGGTGGCGGCGCACGAGTTTGTCGCGTAGCTGTTCGAGCACCTCATCCATAGTGAAGGTGCCGGCTTCCGCTCCGATCTGACTATGGAATAACACCTGGAGCAGCACATCGCCGAGTTCTTCCTTGAGTTTGGGAAAATCCTGCCGGTCGATGGTATCGAGTGCTTCGTACGTTTCTTCAATCAGGTAGGGTTTCAGCGATTCATGGGTTTGCTTGCGATCCCACGGGCAGCCGCCGGGCGCCCGTAGTTGGGCCATGATGGCTACGACTTGATCAAAACGTTCGGACATGCGCACCCCCCTCGTGGCGCCACTCTAACTGAGTTTTTCTTCGCCTTCAACGGGGCCAGCTGCCTTGCGCGCCTCCGAGGCCTATGGTAGGGTACACCCCTGCATTTTACGGGCGGTTGATCGGAGGACATGCGCATGGGGGATGAGAAGGATCAGGGATTCGTCATCCGCGATCGTCGAGGACGGAGTGAAGAGGCGCCTGCCGCAGCATCAGCTCCCACGCCTCCTGCTCCCGAACCGGCGCCAGCCGATTCTCATCAGGCTGATGCGCATGGGCATGCCGGACATCTGCCGGTCAATTTCTCCTCCTTCGTGATTTCCATGGGGAGCTCGGCCTTGATGCTCATGGGCGAGCAATTGGATCCCCAACAACCGGCCATGCCGCTGAATCTTCCGCAAGCGAAGGAGATCATCGATCTGCTGTCCATGTTGGAAGAAAAAACCCGGGGCAACCTCACGCCTGACGAGCAGGTCGTGATGAAGGACATGCTGTACGCCTTGAGGATGAAGTTCGTCAGCCTGACCTCGGGGAAATCCTCGATTCATACTCCTTAACCGGTGATCCTCTTCTGCGCGTTCTCCTGTCCCGCATGGTCTATCCTTTCCTTGTTGAGCCTGGTTTATCCGCCGCTATTCTCCTGGGCCAACGAGAGGGCACCGGTACGGCTTTTGAGACTTTCCCAGGGAATTCGTTATAGTGTGACAGACTTGAACGAGCCGGGATGGAGTCGGAGTAGCGCCGATGCCTGAATCGACGGACATGACCAAGCTCATCCCTCCGGGTGTGGTGCGCGAAAAAGAGCCGTCGTCGCCAGCCTCGATCGAGAGCGAGCGGCGCAAGCGCCATGTCCGGCCCGTCTGGATCGTCCTGATCCTCTTACTGCCCTGCCTGGCGCTGACGTTCTACTATGCGCAAATGGCCGTTCCGGTCGGGGAGGAATCCGATTCCTTTTTCCCCAGTACCGGGTATGCCTTTGTCTTGCTGCTGGTCAATCTTGACCTGATCGGGTTCGTCGTTCTCACGCTGCTCCTGTCCCGCAACCTGATCAAAGCCTACTTTGAGCGACGGCATCGTCTGGTGGGATCCGGGTTTCGGGCGAAGTTAGTTGCGGCCTTCATCGGATTCTCCCTGATTCCCACCGTGCTGCTCGCGTTGGTGGCCAGCGGGCTGGTCAACAAGGCGGTCGACGTCTGGTTCAACGATCAGATCGAGCATGTGATGAAGGACTCTTACGAGGTGGCGCGCATGCACCATGCCGGGCATGTGTCCTTGGCGATCAACAGCGCGCGCGCCATCAGCCATGAGATCTTTCGCGAGGAATTGTTGCTGCCGGAGCAGCGGGATCTGCTGGTCGCGGCCATCGCCAGGAAACGGGCCGAATACGCCACGGCCGGCATCGAGGTGTTTTCCTCGAAAATGGAAACGCTGACGAAGGCATTGGACCCTGAGGTGCCGGTGGCCGTGCTCGACCTGCCGATCGGCCAATTGGTGCTGCAGGTGATCAACGGCAAGCAGGAGTTGACCTCGGTGCAGGAAGCGCAGACCGGCCGGCTCGTGCGGGCCGGTGTGCCGATTGCCTCCAGTGTGCGGCGGGGAGAAATCGACGGGGTGGTGGTGGTGGACGCCTATGTGCCGGAATCGTTGCTCGGCAAAATGGAGAGCATCGGCCGTCAATACGCCGAATACAAACAGATGAAGGCGATGAAGAACCCGATTAAGGCGGGCGCCTATCTGCTGGTGGCCGTGATCACGGTCATGATTTTGTTCAGCGCCACCTGGTTCGGATTTTATGTCGCTCGCGGTATCACCGTGCCGATTCAACGGTTGGCCGAGGCCACCGAAGCCATTGCGCAGGGGGATTTGTCGGTCCGTATCGAGGCGAAGGCGACGGATGAGATCGGCACCCTGGTCGAATCGTTCAACCGCATGACCGCCGATTTGCAGGGGAGTAAAAGCAAGGTGGAGGAAGCGAACATCTCGCTACGCCAGTCCAACCTCGAACTGGACCGGCGGCGCGCCTATATCGAAACGGTAGTCGATACGATTGCCGCGGGGGTGCTGTCGATCGACCGGCAGGGGACCATCACCACCTTTAATCCGTCTGCGGAACGCATGTTGGGGTTATGGGCCGACCGGTTTCGCGGCCGCCCCGCCAACGAGGTGTTCAAAGAGTATAAGCTCGACCTGTTTCAATCCGTGTACGACCGCATGTTGGCCGACCAGCGGGATAACATCGCGTTGGAAGGACAGTTGGATCTGCAGGGGCGGTTCCTCACCATCGGGGTGCATTGTTCGCGCATGAAGGATGAGTCGAGCAAAGATCTCGGGTTCGTGCTCATTTTTGAGGACCTGTCGGAATTGATCAAGGCTCAGAAGGCGGCGGCCTGGCGGGAAGTGGCCCAACGGATCGCGCATGAGATCAAGAACCCGTTGACGCCAATTCAGCTTTCCGCGCAACGGCTCCGCAAAAAATTCCAGGACAAGGCGCCGGATTTCGACCGTATCTGCGACGAGTCTACCCAGGTCATCGTCAATGAGGTCGGCAGCCTCAAGCAGATGCTGGACGAGTTTTCGAAATTCGCGCGCATGCCGGCGCCGCATATGACGATGAATTCCCTCGACGATGTCGTGAAGGAGGTCGTGGTGCTCTACGAGAGTGCGCATCGGGAAGTCGTCTGCGTGGTGTCGCTCGACGCCGATCTGCCGCCCTTCAATTTCGATCGCGAACAGATCAAGCGGGTTCTGGTGAATCTGTGCGATAACGGCATCCATGCCATGAACCAGAAGGGCCGTTTGTGGATCACGACCCGGTACGATACCAAGCAACGCCGCGCGGTGGTCACGGTAGCGGATGAAGGCACCGGCATCGCGCCCGAGGATCAGGACAAACTCTTTGTGCCGTATTTTTCCAGGAAGAAGACCGGGACCGGCCTGGGCTTGGCTATCGTGAGGCGAATTGTGACCGATCACGACGGCCAGATTCATGCGGGCAATCATCAGCCGAGGGGGGCCTTGTTCACCTTCGAATTGCCGGTGTAACGAAACGGACGATCGTGTGGGCGTGGCCGGATCGTATGTGGGGGATGCATGTCTGCTTCGATTCTCATTGTCGATGACGAAGTCTCCATTCTGAATTCCTTGAGCAGTATTCTCGAGGATGAAGGGTATGACGTGAGTGTGGCCAAAAGCGGCATGGAGGCCCTCAGACATTGCGCAATCAGCCCGCCTGAACTGATGATGCTGGATATCTGGATGCCTGAGATGGACGGGTTGGAAACACTCAAGCGCCTGCGCGAACTGGTGCCGAGCACGCAAGTGATGATGATGTCCGGGCATGGATCGATCGAAACGGCGGTGAAGGCGATTAAGCTGGGAGCCTACGACTATATCGAAAAACCGTTGTCCCTCGAAAATGTGACCCTCAGGGTGAAACACGCCCTGGATCAACATCGGCTTGAACAGGAGAATCGCAGCCTCCGCACGAAGGTCGAGCGGAGGTTCGAACTGATCGGTCAGGCGCCGGTCATGCAGCAGCTGAAGCAACTGATCGAAACGGCCGGTCCCACCAACAGTCGGGTGCTGATCGGAGGCGAAAACGGGACCGGCAAGGAATTGGTCGCGAGGGCCATCCATCAGCACAGCCACAGGGCGAACCACCCCTTCGTGGCGGTGAACTGCGCGGCCATTCCTGAAACCTTGATCGAAAGCGAGTTGTTCGGTCACGAGCGGGGCGCCTTCAGCGGAGCGACCACCATGAAGCGCGGCCAGTTCGAGCAAGCCGACGGCGGCACGTTGTTTTTGGACGAAATTGCGGACATGAGCTTGAGCACCCAGGCCAAGGTGTTGCGTGCCCTCCAGGAGCAGCAGTTCACGCGGGTCGGCGGGACCAAGCTGATCAAGGTCGATGTGCGGGTGCTGGCCGCGTCGAATAAGGATTTGTTACAGGAAATCGAGAAGGGAACGTTCCGTGAGGACTTGTTCTACCGGCTGAATGTGGTGCCGATCGTGGTGCCTCCCTTGCGCCACCGCCGCGAGGATATTCCTTTGCTGGTGAAGCATTTCCTGCGTGTGCATGCCGAAGAACAGGGGTTGAAGATCAAGCAGGTCTCACCGGAGGCTATGGACGTGTTCATGCAGTATGAATGGCCGGGGAATATTCGTGAACTCCGGAACCTGATCGAGCGGCTGATGATCATGGTGCCGGGGCCCGTGATCGAAGCGGCGCATGCGTCTGTTGCCTTGCAGGTGCGTCCTCAAGCGCTCGCCGCACAGTCGGCCGCCGGTGCGCAACCGGTCAATACGTTGCTGACTCGGCCGTACGAATCGCTTCGTGATGCGCGGAACGCCTTCGAGAAGGAATTCATTGCCCGTAAGCTCCGCGAGCATCATTGGAACATTTCCCGCACGGCGGAAGACTTGAAGATCGAGCGCAGTCATTTGCATCGGAAGATTAAGTTGCTCGATGTCGAGATGCGCCCGGAAATGTAGACGGGCTGCTGAAACAGCTCCCCAACGTCGTTCTCGGCTCGAATCGATCCTCAACGTACCCCAGAGGGTACGCCTCCGGTTCTTTCTTGCCTGCGGCCTAGTTGGATGAGCTGTTTGAGCAGCCTGGGTGGATACGGTTGGCTGGGGTGTCGGTTTGGGCTCAGTGAGTACTCAAAAGAAGATATGGCGCTTCAAAGGGACCTGGCATTTTTCTGGAGTCCGGTCTGGCCCCTGCTTGGGTATATCAATCTGGAGGCGATCTTTGCCAGCTAGGTGAACGGTCGGGTCTTCCGCCCGCCCATTGCTGTATAGAGTTTTGACGAGCAGTATGCCCGGCAGTACAGTCATTTCATGACGGACGGCGATGCCGAATGGTGTTGTTGCCCCGGCGTTGGTACGATAGACCTGAATCCTAGTTCCAGCCCACTCAATCGTTTCAATTCTTTCAAATCCTGGGTCGACCCCGTCTAACGAAATGTCCTGCAGGCTGAGTGCTGTAAATAGACTGATCACAAGGGACGTCAATACTAGCGGGAGGAGTGCAAGGCTTGCCACGATTTTCCATCTTCTGCCCACCGTTAGCGCTACACAGAGTAGAATAAGCGGGATTTGGTTAAGGCATAGAGCGAACCAGTAATTCCATGCGGGTGATTCGAAGCGTAGACCTCCCCAAAGTTCGTTCACTATTCCTATCAAGTACAGCCCAAAGAGGGCGAAAGTCGATTTCTGTTTCATTGGGAGTACTGTGACTGTGCCTCGTCGATTGGTGGATTGATGATACTAAGAGCGAAAAATGAAGAACCGTACACAGAGGGGGCGCCGGAAATTCGGACAGTGTGTTAAGTGGAAGCCTGGCTTCACCCACACCACCGAGAGGTGGCAGACGAGAGGAGCGAGGCAATGAAACGAACGAGACGGAATCACGGGGCGACTTTT
>WIAF01000017.1 GCA_014055465.1 Nitrospira sp. CR1.1 | reverse complement strand
GATCCGAATCTGACGCAGGCCCTGACCCACATTACCGAGATCACGGCACAACAGCGCTCCACGAAGATGTTTGGCGGATCCAGTCAGCCCATTTCGCTCCGGTTCCAAAACGCCAAGCTCAAAGAGGTCTTCGAAATCGTCGCGCGGACGGCCGGCCTGAATGTGATTTTCGATAAGGACGTGCGGGACGAACCGATCACGATCTTCCTCAAGGAGATGGCGTTTGACGATGCGTTGAACCTCATCCTGAATACCAATGGCATGGTTGCCCAGCGCGTGGCGCCCGAGACGCTGTTGATCATGCCGAACAATAAGCAAAAGCAGGCGCAGTATCAGGATCTCCTGATGCGAACCTACTACCTCAATAACGCCAAGGCGAAAGACGCGGTGAATCTACTCAGGACCATGCTCGAGAGCAAGCATATCTATGTCGATGAAAAGGTGAATGCGATCGTCGTGCGTGAGGAACCGGTGAAGCTGCAACTCGCTGAGAAATTACTCTTTGCGATCGATCGCCGTGAACCGGAGGTGGAGTTGGACGTCGAGGTGCTGGAAGTCAATCGCACCAAGAGTCTGAAGTACGGACTGAACTACGCCAAACAAGCCGGGACAGGACTCGTTCCGACGGGCGGATCGGGTGGGATCTCTACGGCGACGACACAATTTACGTATCAGCAGCTCACCTCCATTGGTCCACAAAGTTATCTGTTTACCTTGCCGGCGAGCGTCATCCTGGACTTTTTCAAACAAGAATCCGATGCGCAGACCCTAGCCTCTCCCAAACTCCGCGTGATGAACAACAAGTTGGCGTCCATCAACGTCGGCGACAAGCAGCCGATCTTGTTATCCACGACGAACGTGTTGCCGGGTCAAGCCGCGACCGGTGCCGTGCCGACGACCTCTACGGTGACCTCCATTGAGTTCAAGGACGTGGGCGTCAAATTGACGGTCGAACCGACCATCAATTTGATGAACGAAGTGATGATGAAGATCAAGGTCGAGGTGACGCGGCTGGGCGATCAAGTCACCTTGCAGGCCGCGCCGGAAATCAAACAGTTTAAATTCGGCACGCGCACGGCAGAAACGGTGTTGATGTTGAAGGATGACGAAACGGTGGTGCTCGCCGGGCTCATTCAGGACGAAAAACGCAAGACCAAGTCCACCATCCCCTTCATCGGCGACATTCCGATTCTCGGCGACATCCTGACCTCCAAGCAGGATGATCGAGTGTCGACGGAGGTCGTGTTGACGATTACGCCTCGCGTGGTTCGTAACATGGATCTCCCATCCTCCGCCGCACAGGCCTTTTGGTCTGGGACGGAGAATACCTTCGCGACCTCGCAGCTCTATGCTCCGCAAGCGATTCCTGTCTCGCAGTCACCCGGGCAGAGCCAACGGCCGCATCCTGCTCCCAGTTCGTTGGGATCGCGGCCCGGTATGCCTGCTGTCCCACCGAGTAGCGGGGCCCCCGCAACCGATCCGTTAGCGACCGTTGGAGCAGGATCGCCGCAGGGAACACTTCCACCATCGGGCCCTGTCATGGCAAACGGACAGGCGACAGTGGCTGCGACCCCTGGCTCAGGTGGAGAGCTGGTCGCGCGGGCGACTGGATCGCTAGTGCTCCGGCCGTTGGAGGTCTCCGCCGCGGTCGGGCAAGAGTTTCGAGTTGATCTGACGGCGCTGCATCTCGAACAGATCAGCGAGACCTCGGTCACCGTGACGTTTGATCCCAAGGTCTTGGAGTTCCATCGAGTGACACCCGGGATGGTGGCGCTGGCGTCTCGCACGGCCGACGGCCAGGTCATGCTGACGCTGCGCCGTGACGGTGCCGTGCCGGCAGGCGAAGGGCTGCTCGCCATGCTGTTTTTCCAGGCCAAGGCGCCAGGACAGATTCCTCTGGAGCTCCAGGTGTTGCCTGGGAAGACCTCGACCGGGGGGCCTGAGGTCACGGGTACCAGCCGCGCCATCATTCGTGCGCGGTGAGGTTGATCATGCGCACACATGCACATGGAAATAGCGGCTTCACCCTCGTTGAACTGATGATGGTCGTGACGATTGTGGGGATTCTCGCGACGTTGGCGATTCCCGCCTATCAGCGCTCGGTCATCAAGGCCCGTGAGGGGACCCTCAAGTATGACCTGGCCACCCTGCGTGACGTGCTGGACCAGTATCGGGCCGACAAGGGGACCTATCCCTCAGCGTTGGGCGAATTAGTGCAGGTGGGGTATCTCAAGCGGATTCCCGTCGATCCGTTTACCCATTCGGACCAAACCTGGCAGGTGATGGCCGATGAAGGGGAGGGTGGCGGGATCGCCGATATCCACAGTGGCAGTCCGCTCGTCGGACCAGAGGGCACACCCTATAACACATGGTAGGTGGATGGACCGTCGTTTCCGAATCCTCACAGTTGCCGTCACGCTGATCGCCGTTTGTGTGATGCCGGTGGGTTGTGCAAGCCAGCGTCAAGACCGTCTTGCCTCGACGGACACACGGGAGCAGGTTCTGGCGGTGGCACGGGAGCGCGAGGCGGAGCTCTCGACGCTCCGGGCCGAGATGGCCGCGACCCGGATTGCCGCCGCGAAGAAAGAAGCAGAATTGGTTGAGCTGAGGGCCCTGGTCGCTCAACTCCGGCAAGAGAACACGGACAGCCACCAGCGATTGTTGGAAATCCGACAGACCATGGAGGTACGTCAGACCGAGATGCAAACCCTCAAGGCGGAACGGGACCAATTGATGGCCACGAAGCATGACCAGTCACTCAGAGATCTCAAAGAGGATCTGATGGGGCTCACCAAACAACTCGAAGACGTACGGCAGGACATCGGCCAGAAGGCGTCACGCACGTCGGGGAAAGCATCGCTGCCGACGATGAGACAGACTCCCGCATCATTGCCACCAATGGTGACGCCATCGCCAGTCCCGGTGCTCACCTCGCAGGTAGATGAAGCTCCCCCTTCGACATCAGCCGTCTCCTTGGTGGCCATCCGTGCCATGCCGCTGCCTTCTGACGTGCTTCGAGTTCGCGTGCAACCAGGGGATTCCTTGTCAGGTCTGGCGCGCCGCTACCGTACTACGGTCACGGCGATTGCGCAGCTCAATCAGTTGCACACCGATGTCATTGCCGTAGGCCAGGGATTGCTCGTGCCGTCCCCCAGTTCTTCACCTCGTGACCGGGAGCGTTAAACGATGCCGACACTGGTTCGACAGGCGACCCTGCTGGACGTCTTGGTACGACGAGGATCTCTAACAGCCGCGCAGGCTCAAGAGGCGTCAGCTCAGGTGTCTGGCCCAGAACGGCAACTGCACGTGTCGTTAGTGGGCGCTGGTCTCCTCACGGACATACAATTGGCCGAGGCGCTGGCCGAACAGTGTGGGGTGTCCTACCATTCACTCCACGAGTTCCGGGTGGACTTCGAGGCCTTTTCCTTCATGCCGATCGAGGTCATGCGGCAGTTTGAATGTGTGCCCATGGGAGAAGAAGCGGGCGAACTCCTCCTGGCTCTGGCGGATCCCACCGATGTGCGGCGACTCGATCACATCGAACGAGCGGTAGGGAGACCATGCCGGATCCTCGTCGCTCCGCGTTCGGCCATCGCGGAGTCGCTTCGTGAGAGTACACGAAACAGCCAGGTGGTCGCCAAAATCAAGGATGAGTTTCGTCCGCTGTTGGTGCATGAAAACGACGACGGTGAAGAAGTCCTCTCCGTGGACAAGGTCCAGCGGGACCAGAGTCCGATTGTCCAACTGGTCGATACGATCATCCTGAACGCGTTGCAGAAACGAGCCAGTGATATCCATCTCGAGCCGGCCGATGGCGTCACGGAGGTGAAGTATCGCATTGACGGCGTGTTGTACCTGGCCATGGAGCCTTTGGATCTCCGCTTCCACAATCCGCTCGTCTCGCGCATCAAAGTCATGTCGGATCTCGACATTGCGGAGCGTCGGGTTCCGCAAGATGGGCGGTTTAAGCTCCGCCTCGATCGGCGCACGATCGATTTCCGGATTTCCGTGATCCCCAGCGCGTTCGGGGAATCGGTCGTTATCCGCATTCTCGCCAAAGAAGAATTTGCCGCGAAACGGAACGGCCTGCATCTCGACTCGCTGGGGCTGAAGAAAGACGATTTGGATCGGTTCCGCCGCGCCATCACCGCCTCCTACGGCATGGTGCTGGTGACAGGCCCGACAGGAAGCGGGAAGACGACGACGCTCTATGCCGCCTTGAACGAAGTGAACACGAAGGAAGACAAGATCATCACGATTGAAGATCCGGTCGAATATCAGTTGGCGGGCGTCGTGCAAATTCCCGTGAATGAGAAGAAGGGGCTCACCTTCGCGAAGGGATTGCGGTCCATTTTACGTCACGACCCTGACAAAATCATGGTGGGGGAGATTCGTGATGCCGAGACGGCGCAAATTGCGATCCAATCGGCCCTGACGGGACACTTGGTGTTTTCTACGGTGCACGCCAACAATGCCTTTGATGTGATCGGCCGGTTCGTCAATATGGGGATCGAGCCCTATAACTTCGTCTCCTCGCTGAACTGCATCATGGCCCAACGGCTCGTCCGTACCATCTGTGAATCCTGTAAGGCTCCTCACACCGTGTCTCAGGCCCAATGTGAACAACTGGGCTTTGATTATGAGCTGTTTAGGGACCGTCCGGTATATGAAGGCAAAGGGTGCCTGGACTGTCATGGGCTGGGGTATCGCGGTCGCCATGCCATCACGGAGTTCCTGCCCCTCACCGATCGAATCAGGGAACTAATGTTAGATCGACGGCCCCCGTCGGAGATCAGGCGCGCGGCGGTCGAACAGGGGATGACCGATTTGCGTCAAGCCGGCGTGGAGAAGGTCCGACGCGGGGAGACCACCATGCGCGAAGTCAATCGGATGACATTCTTGGGGTAGTGGTATGAGACTCACCCTCTTTCCGATCCATCGTCCCCGTGTCGGCATCAGTGTGTCTGCATCCACACTGAGTCTGGTGGCCCTGCGGCGGCCCTGGTTCCGTAGGCCGATCGTGAAACAGGTGCGGGAGCGTGCGTTGCCCAGTGGCGTGCTGAAGGTGTCCGCCACGGAGCCACACATCACCGATCTGGACGCCTTCGCGCAGGAGCTGCGCGCGTTGACCGAGGGGCTCAGCGAGCGGACGATTGCCCTGAGTGTGCCCAATCGCGCGATGCACATGGGGGTGTTTGCGTTCGATCGATTCCCTGACGATCCCGAAGAACGAGCAGGCCTGATCAAGTGGCGGTTCCGTGAGGACCTCAACCTAACGATTGGCGATGCTCGGGTGATGCTGCAGCTCTTCCCCGCCGGGACAGGCACCCAGGTCCTGGCTGTGGCAGTGCGTCAGACAATTCTGGATCAATATGAGGACGTCTGTGGGCGGGCTGGGCTCATCCCTGTCTCACTGGGATTTTCGCACCTTCAACTCATCGGCCTCTATCGTCATCTGATGACGGGAACTCGACGGCTGTGCGTGATGCACTGGGCAGGGGACGAGTTCATGCTGCTGCTGTTCGATCAGGGGCAACCCGTGTGTCTCCGCACGAAGGCGATGACCGGTGGGACGCAGGATCTTCGGCGCGAACTGATCGGAACTTTGCAGTACATGGCGGATCAGGCAACGACTGTCCTTGAATCGGGTGAGTCCTCGTTTCCCCTGTACCTGATCGGCACTCAGTCGACAGCCTCGATCACGCAGCTGCTCGGAGGCGAGGCGACGGTGACGGTGCCTGGCCCTCGGGGTGGATGGCAGATCGAGATCGTGCCACTGGGATGGGACAGGATTCCGGCCCATCTCAACAACCAGACGGGCTCCTTGAACGGACTCTCGGCGATGGCGACGGTGGTCGGATGATGAAAACTCCGGTGAGCGTGGCATGGGTTCCGTTCCTGCGCTCGCCGAGTGCGAGCCGTTCCATGCCTTACATCACGCTCTCGATCACGCCGACGGCCATTGCCATCCTGCGTGTGATGCAGTGGATGGCCGTCGTCCTGTGCTGTGCCTCATTGGCAGCTGCGCTCAAGTGGTGGAGCGACAGTGTGGTGATGGAGGAGACCGCCACACATCTCGATGGCGTGGTGCAGCGGTTGAATCAGGCCAATACGAGCCGGGCAGAGCGCATGACCCGTGAGCGACTGACGTTGTCCGTGGAGCAGATCGCGACCATCACGCGCGAGGTGCGATTCGTCAACCAGCTCGCCGAGAAGCGGGCGTTCTCCTGGTCTCGTTTGTTGGCCGATTTGGAGACCACCATCCCTCCGCATATGGCCCTTCGCACCGTGCAATTGAACTTTCAGGACTCGACGGTGGCGCTGCATGGATCGGCGGCGTCGCTGCACGACATCCATACGTTCATGACCAATTTGGAACAGCATGCGGCGTTTCGGCATGCGGCGTTGGCCAGTCATCGTCTTGAGCATCAGGAGAGTCAGCCGGCGCGAGCCTCGCAGGCGAGCATGGCAACGCCGGATACCCTGCAACCTGCCCGAGGCGTTGACTTTCAGTTGACCGTCGGCTATCGACCGTCGTTGTAGGGTGAACGCATGGCGAATCTGTTCAGACAGAAACCGTTGCCCGTATGTAGCCGGTCGTTGCTCCTGTCCTGCGTGCCGCTCATGGGTGTCACGATAGTGGCCGGTCTCCTTGCCGCGACGAGTGGCTTCTACAGACTGAGCCCTGCGCAGGAGCATCTTGCTCAAGCCGAAGCGGCCTATCACACCGCCGTGCGAGCGCAGGCTGCACTGCAGGCCACACGCAAGACTCAGGAAGAGATGTGGGCGATCAAGCTGAAGCTCGACGAGGTCTGGCGGGGCCTTCCGACCGAGACGGAGTTTGCCTCATTGGCGCTCGCCATTTCTGAACTGGGACGCACCGAGCGCGTGAGCATTCCTGGGATGCAGTATGCGGTCGAGCGCTCACACGCCGATGGCCTGCCGGTCAAGGCGTCGATCTCGTTTTCCGTGACCGGCGACTATGCGGCGGTCTATCGCTTCATTCACCGACTGGAGTCGGCTGACTCCTATGTGGTCATCGAAAGCCTCAACGCGAGCCGAACGGCGAAAAGTGACAAGGGGGGGTCGTCTTCAGTGGTGTTTCATGTCACGGTCGCGACGTTCTTGCGGCCGAATCCACCGACGGGGAGTCTGTCATGAGAGTTCCGGGCAAGAACGTGATGCTGGGTGGGCTGATGGGACTGTGGGTGACGGTAGCCGCAGTGCAGGTCAGCAGTCTGCCGGAGTTGGGTGAGGTGCCATTGACCTATACGTCTGGACAGCGTGTGACGAAGGCGGCAACACCGACCGTCACGGACGATGCCTTGGAGCTACGTCCGATGCGGATGGTGGCGGCGCACTTGCCGTCGACGCCGAAGCGCAACATTTTCGAAGCCGCTGAGACACCTACATCGGACAAGCGCCTCGTCAGGGCGGCGATGAACAAGAAAGCGGTGCCACCTCCGCTCCCGGTGCCGGTGGTCGCGATGCCGGTGGTTCCACCCGCGCCCCCGATGCCCTCTCCGGAAGTAGTGGCCGAACAGGCCGCGCGACTGGCGCGGGAGCGCGCCCGGCAGCAACTGCGTGAAGTGATGGCGCAGTACCGCTATCTTGGGTATCTGGCGGGTCAGGGTGAACAACAAGCCTTTCTCGGCAAGGGCCAGGAGATCTATATCATTCATCTGGGCGATACCCTCGACGGCCAGTTTCAGGTGGCCGCCATCACTCCCACGACCGTCAAAATTCTCGCGGCTCAATCTGACGTCGAAACGACGATCCAGCTGAAAACCGAGTCACCAATAGAACCCTCATAATTCGGCGCTCTCTTTCACTCGTACGAGCGATATGCTCCCGCTCGGTCCTACGTAGCCTTCCCTCCTCCCCGAACGCCCTATCACGAATAGGGCCGAGCTGACCTCGCATACGGCCTCTCGTCTCGATCCATTTTTGTGCTATCCGAAAAGACGAATCTGTTCGCCAGAAGCCAGATGCCGTGCTAGTTAAGGCTACGTACGCCAGTTCCTCGCGTGCTGCATGCACCATACTCCCTGCTGTTCACCGCTCACAAAGGATCGTCGATGACCCACGCGCGTGTTCGAACCGGCATGCTGAATCGCCTCATCGGGGCGGGGGGAGTGGCCCTTCTGGGTGCCATCCTGCTCTCCGTCTCCTCAGCCTTCGCACAATCCTCGACGATCACGCTGGATGCGTATCTCCATGGTAGCGGCGGGACCGCCAATCCCCCGACCCTGACCACGGATCTGATTCCACCGCTCAGTCTTACGGCCAAGACCAAGGACTCGGCCGGTCTCGCGTTCAGTGGCGGCAATCCCTGGGTGACCCTGGGTTCGTGGACCCCGCCCGCCGGGATCAATGGCAAAGCGACGCTGACGGCGCTGACGACGGCGCATCTCTGGCTGGGCTTCAAGAGTAGCGGGGACGTCGGCGGCAAGGTCGATGTCCTGGTTGAGGCGCTGGTCAATGGCCAAGTCCTGAGTTCCGGGCTCACGCGCTGCGTGAGTACCCTGACAGCCTCCGCCACTACGGCCCAAGACATCAGCGTGGCCCTGGGCAGTATCCCGACGACCCCACTGGATACGGTGACCCAAACCCTCGCGGTTCGCGTCTCCACCCGCATGGGGACCACGGCCAGCAATACGGCCTGTGGCACCAAGGCCAACGTGACGGGGGTCCGTGCCTATTTCGACGCCCTCACTCGGGCAAGCCGTCTCGGCGTCACGATTGCCCTGCCGCCGCCGCAGCCGGTCGTGCTGCTCCCGAATCCGAAAACCATCCAGTCCGGCTCAACCAGCTCATTGCTGGCCCTGTTGTTCCCGGTCCCGCTCCAGGCAACGACCCTGTCGGTGGTCAGTACCGCCCCCAATGTGGCCACGGTTCCGAGTAGCGTCGCGGTCGGCATCGGACAAGGCTTTGTCTCCATTCCGGTCACGGGGGTGAGCGCCGGCACAACCCAGATCAAGGTCACTCTCAATGGCAAGACCATCACCAGCACCGTCCGGGTGGTGGGTGGGACCGCCACCATCAGTAGCCTGACACCCTCCGCCCTCAGCATCACCCAAGGCGGGAGTGGGCAGGTGACCGTCTCGCTCAATGCCACCCAAGCGACGAATACGGTCGTCGCCCTCAGCAGTTCCGCCGGCAGTATCGCGGCGGTCCCGGCGACCGTCACAGTGCCGGCTGGTCAGGTGAGTGCTTCCTTCACCGTGGCGGCGAACACGGTGGGGCAAGCGGACATCACCGCGACGCTCAATGGGACCAGTGCGACCAGCCATGTGACCGTCACCCCAGCCTTGCCCACCGTAGTCTCGCTCACGCCTCCGGCGAGCCAGCTCACGCTCGGGGCCACGACGTCCTTGACGGTGACGATCTCAGCGGCCCAAGTCGGCCCGACGACCGTGACCCTCACGACCACGCCCAGTGGGGTGGTCACCCTGCCGCCGACCGTGATTGTCCCGGCCGGGCAAACGATGGCGTCGTTCACGGTCACATCTGTTACGTTAGGCACGGCGATGGTCCGGGCGACGCTCGGCAGTTCACTGGCGGAAGCCGCTATCGATGTCGTGCCGCCAATCGTCGCGCTCATCGATTTCCAGCCGGCGAGTCAGTCCCTGGTGGTCGGAGCCATCGGCACGTTGACCGTTACCTTGAATGCGGCCCAAAGTAGCCCGACGGATCTCGCGCTCTCCGTGGATCAGCCGACCGTGCTCCAGATGCCCGCGACGCAGACGGTGACCGTGCCGCCCAACCAGACGCAGGCCATCTTCACAGTCACGGCCCTGGCCACGGGTACCGCGCAGGTAACGGCGACCCTGGGCGCCATCAGTAAGCAGGCGACCGTGACGGTAACGCCGCAGCCGCCGCAAGTCCTCGCGCTCACGCCGAGTCCGCTGGCCATGGTGCAGGGGGCCACCGGCACGCTCACCGTCACCCTCAATGCCGCGCAAGCGACGGATACAATTGTCCCGATCACGACCAACAACGCGACGGTTGTGGATGTGCCGGTCAGCGTGACCGTGCCGGCCGGGCTCACGACGGCGCCGGTTTCGGTCAGTGGCCTGACCATCGGGACGGCGACTGTCACCGCGACCTTGAATGGGACGGCGACGGCCACCGTGACTATTGTCCCACCTCCGCCGGTCGTCACAGCGCTTGGGCCGATCCCGCCGGTCACCGCTCCCTTGACCCTGGCCAAGGGCCGCACGGGTGTCCTGCAGGTCACGATCAATCGAGCCCCAACGGATCCGACCGTTATCACGCTCCAGAACAGTGCGACCTCGGTCGTGACGGTCCCACCGAGTGTCACGGTCGCCGCCGGGCAATTGACGGCGTCATTCCCGGTCACCACCCAGACCGAAGGCCAGGCCACCATCACGGCCTCGTTCAATAGCACCAGCGCCACCGCCCAGGTGGTCGTCACGGCGCCGGAAGTGGAGTCGCTCACGCTCGATCCCTCTTCGCTGACGGCCTTTGTCGGGGAATCGGTCTCATTCACGGCCACCGGCTTGTTCACTGACGGCAGCAGCCAGCCGCTGGCGAATGACATCGCCTGGACGTCGACCAATCAGTCAGTCGCCTCCATCGGCAGCAGCGGCCTGGCCACGGCACTGACCGTCGGCACCACCACGATCAGGGCCACCGTCACCACCTCGGTCGGCCCGGTGACCGGGGAGACGACCCTCACGGTGCAGCCCGCGCCGGCATTGGTGGTGACGCCACTCACGACGTCGTTGACGGTCGGCCAGAGCGCGCTGTTTACGGTTGGAACTGCCGTGGCTCCCACCTCGGCCCTCACGGTCACGTTGGCGCTGTCCGGCAGCGGCACGGCGCTCCTGAGCCCTGTCTCCGTGGTGATCTCGGCTGGACAAACCACTTCGCCCACGCCGGTACAAGTCACGGCGACTGGAATCGGCTCGGTGATTCTCACGGCTTCCGCGCCGGTGCGACAATCGGCCAGCAGCACGCTCACGATCACGGCCGGCCTCCCCGTGATCACCAGCGTGAGCCCTGCCAGTGGTGTGGTCGGATCGGTGGTGACGCTGACAGGCACCAGTTTCAACACGGTGGCGGTCAACAATCAGGTCCGGTTCGGTGGCATCATCGCCACGGTGCTGGCCGTGAACACCACCGGGACCTCGCTCACCACCGCCGTGCCCGCCGGAGCGCTCACAGGACCGGTGACGGTCACGACGCCGCTTGGCACCGCGACGAGTCCACTGCCGTTCACGCTCCTCAATAGTGCGCCCGTGCTCGCGCCCATCGGCAACAAGACCCTGCCGTTAGGCAGCACGCTGGCCTTTACGGTGTCCGGAGTCGATCCCAACGGACAGCCTGTGACCTATGGCATCCAACAGGCGCCGCCGGCGCAGCCGCTACCCTTGCCGGCCCATATGGCGTTCAACAGCCAGACGGGTGTCTTCAGCTTCACGCCCGATGCGACGCAGGTCGGCACGTTCAACCTCGTCTTTGTGGCCTCCGACGGATCGGTCTCCTCGTCCGAAACCATTGCCCTCACGGTGACGGGGGCCGTTCCCGGCGCGCCGACCAGCTTGTCTGGCCGAGTGGATGACAGTTCCGGCCATCCTGTCGTCGGCGTGGCTGTGTCACTTCGGGACATTCCGACGACGACCACGACGAATACGGCGGGCGAATTCACCTTGGCTTTTGCCGGCCATCCGGCGGGGCGTCAACTCCTCGTCGTCACCGGACTCCCAGCCGGCTATGCGAATCTCGTGGCGCCGGTGGATCTGCTCGCCAATACGGCGAACGTGCTGCCGAGCCCGGTTACCACGCCGCCGCTGGATCTGGCGACGGCGGTCACCGTGAACCCGGTGGCCACGACCACGCTCACGAGTGCGACGGCCCGTGTCAGCGTGGTGATTCCGCCGGGCCGGGCGAAGAATGCCGATGGCAGTCCCTATACCGGCCAGCTCACGATCAGCCCGGTCCCGGAATACGGGCGTCCCGAATCGCGCCCTGTCGAATTGCGGCCGGGCCTCTCGGTGACGATCCAACCCGCCGGTATCGTCTTGGATCCACCGGTGGCCATCACGTTTCCAAACACGGATAACATGAGCCCCGGCAAAGAATTGGATCTCTGGTCACTGTATCCCGACACCGGGACTTTTCTGGTCGTGGGCCGCATGCGGGTCAGTGCCGATGGACAGCGCCTAGAAACCATCGATGGAGGTGTGCGCAAGACGGCGTGGCATTTTGCCCTGGCTCCGGAGGCGAAGACCCAAGAGCCGGAGGTCCCGTCTAAGGACGGGGAATGCGCGACGTGCAAGGCGGGTGCGGAGGCCGATCTGAGGGCCGGCGCGATGGAGCAGGACGAACCCATTCCAGGCATCCGCACCCTCGGCGCGGATCGAAGTTTCGCGTTGCATTATCGGTCGACCAATGCCGATGTGCAGCGTATTCTTCCGATCAACGCCGCCTTGACCCTCAGGACGTTTGTTCCCAATACGCTGTCAGCCCGTCTATCGATCGGTGGCGTGCAATTGGGGCAAGAGCGTTATTGGGACAGCCATGCTTTGCCGCAAAGTGTGGACTCGGTCTCTCGCTTGGCCACACAGTTTGACGCCAGCACGCTCGCAACAGGCGTCTATCCCTACGAACTCACCCTGTTCTCCAACTATGCGCAATCCAGTATTGGAAGCCTCACGCGCAAGCCAATCGTGGTTCGTAATGAACAGGCGAGTGTTTACGGCGCAGGGTGGACGCTCACCGCACTCGATCGACTCTATCCACAAGCAGACGGGTCGCTGGTGTTGGCCAAGGGAAGCGGCAGCACTCTCTGGTACGGCACAGCCGGGCGACCGATCATCATCGAGAGTTTCGACTCAACCCGCAGCGCCACCGTGAGCGGCCTCAATGCCAGCTTTGTGGCCGGAGATCTCCATGCAGCCGCCCGCGCGGATGTGGTCACGCCGACAAATTTCGGTGCGCTGGGCACGGTGCGTCGCCCGGTGACCCTGCGGACGGGGATCCCGACGCTGACCCTCCCAGCCCTTGCGGGGGTGGATGTGTTTGTCGTGAATCTTCTCGCCACAGAACTCACCACCACCGAGGTCCAGGTGTTGGAGCAGTTCGTGCGCGAGGGCGGTGCGGTGTTGGAGATCCGGAACGCCACTGCCACTCGTCCCATGCTGTTGGGGACGGTGTCGGGATCCTTCCTCACGGATGTCACGGCGGATTTCACCGTGGAAGGGCTCAATTCGGCATTGGCGAACGGCCCGTTCGGCACAGTGGCCGGCCCGCTCGTGACTGGCGCAAACGGCAGCTATGCCACCATCGGCTCGGCGACGGCCATCGCCCGGAACGATGTCGGCCCCAATATCCTGCTGTATTCGCCGAACACCATTTTCACCGGCGCTGGGCGCGCCGTATTGGTAGGTGACGACGAGATTGTGTCCACCGCCTATGCGACGGGAGGGAATCGGAAGTTCTTTCTGAATACGATGGCGTATCTGGCTGGGGGCCCTGGGTACAAGCCGACACTCCCTGCCGCAGCGACGGTGGTGACCTATCAAGGGCCACCGGACGAGGTTGCGGTGATGACACGGAATGCCGATGGCACATACACGCGGCGGCTGAAGACTGGCACGGCGTATCAATTTTCGGCGCAGGGGCTGCAGACCAGCGTGAGCGACCGCAACGGGAACCAGACGACCTATGCCTACGACAGCAATGGTCGCCTACTGACCGTCACCGATCCGACCGGGCAGGTGACGACGTTCGCCTACGGCGGCGGCCGCGTGCAGAGCATCACCGATCCCACCAACCGTGTGACCCAATTGACCTATGATGGCGCGGGAAATCTGCAGCAGATTCGCCATGCCGACACGACCACCGTGACGTTCGAGTACGATGCGCAACATCGGCTGGTCAAACGGACGGATGCGCGCAATCAGGTCTCCCACTACGCGTACGATTTCGCGGGACGGTTCACACGAGCCACCTTGCCTGGTGGAGATACCCACGGGATCACACCGAGCCAAACTATCGCCCTGCCGAATCTGGCCGCGGGGCAGGGTACGGCTGCGAGTCCGGCGGTTCTCAGCGTGAATCTCGCGAATCGCGGGACGTTCACTGATGCGAAGAATCAGACCACGGCCTTTGAAATGGATGCGCTCGGGCGCATCACCAAGCAAACCGACGCGTTGAACCGCGTGACGACCATCACGCGTGATGCCCAAGGCAATCCGACCCAGATTACCAGGCCCAATGGCGCCGTCACGACCATGACCTACGACGCCACAGGGAATCTACTGGCCAGCACCGAGCAGGCCATTGCCGCGACGACCACGTTCACCTATGAGCCGACCTTCAATCAGGTGACCAGCATCCGCGATCCCAAAGGCAATCTCACGCAGATTGCGTATGATGCCAAGGGCAACCCGCTGACGATTACCGACGCGCTGAATCAGGTCACGACGTTCACCTACAATCCGCAGGGCTTGCTCCTCACCACCAAGGATGCCCTCAATCAGACCACCACGTTTACCTATGACCCCCTGGGCCGATTGTTGACCACGACTGATCCGCTGAATCACACGACTACGTTGACCTATGATGCAGCCGGCAACGTCGCGACCAGCACCGACGCCCTGAATCGGACCACCACGTTCGTCTATGACGTGAAGAACCGGCTCACGCAGGTGACCGATCCCAATACGGGTATCACGGCCTATGCCTACGACGGGAACGGCAATCTCCTGACCGTCGCCGACGCCAAAAATCAGGTGACGACCTTTGCCTATGACGGCCGGAACCGGCTGCTCAGCACCACCGATCCCCTCGGCAAGATCGAGCGCTACACCTATGACGGCAACGATAATCTGCTCACGAGAATCACGCCCAAGAACGAGACCATCAGCTTTGCCTATGATGCCGTCAATCAGCTCCTCAGCAAGACCTTGCCGGGGAGCCAGGTGACGAGTTACCTCTATGATCTCGCCGGCAACGTGACCACCGTGGCGGATCCCGATAGCGTGCTGACTATGACCTACGACGGAGCCAATCGGTTGCTCAACGTCACGACCGCCGGTTCGCCCAATCAACCGACGGTCTCCCTCGGCTATGGCTATGACCCGAACGGCAACCGGGTCCGCTTGACCGAAGGGACGCGGACGACCAGTTACCATTATGATGGCCTGAATCGGCTGGCGTCGCTGGGCGCCGGCGCTACCGTGGCGCCGCCCGCGACCAATCTGGTCTCCTGGTGGAAGGGCGAAGGGAGCGGAGCGGACGAGCAGGGGACGAATCCAGGTCTCTTGCGCAATGGCGTGAGTTTCGCCACCGGCATGGTCGGGCAGGCTTTCCGTTTCGACGGCCTGGACGATGAGATCGGCGTCACTGGCACCGTCGGCCGCATGGGGTTCCAAGCCACGATCGACCTGTTGATCAAGACCACCTCGACCCGGCGCGAGACCATCATGAGCGATCGGCTGACCTGTACCGTCACGTCCACGGCCAACGCGGCCTCATGGGAGCTGCAGCTGCAACCGAATGGCACGGCCAGCTTTACCGTGGTCGGACCGGACGCGGGGGCGGGAACGACGTTGGTGAGCGCCGGTGTGGCGACCACCCAGCGGGTCAATGATGGGCAGTGGCATCGGCTCGGCGTGGTCCGCAATGGCACCGAACTCCGGCTCTACCGCGACGGCCAGCTGGAAGGCTTTTGGAACTTTATTAACGGGCCGCCGGTCTTGACGAGCCTCCCGGCCGGCGGCCTGCGGATCGGCACCGGCGGGTGCGGCACCAGCCCATTTACCGGGCAGTTGGATGAGATCACGTTTGCCGACCGGGTCTGGACGCCGGCGGAGCTCCAGACGCCGCGCCTGCACGAGCAGCCGAATGCGTCCTGGAGTTACGATGCGCTCTCCCGGCGGACGAGCCTCACGCTCCCCAACGGCATCCAGACGACGTATAGCTACGATCCGGCGAGCCAAGTCACCACCATCCTGCATCAGCTCACGGCCACCAGTACGCCGATCAACAAAGCGGACTACGTCTACAACCCTGTCGGCAATCGGACCAGTCTGACGGACCGCCGAGGGCCGCAGACCTTCGGGTATGACCAACTGGATCGGCTGACCAGCGCCAGCCATCCGCTGCTGCTGGATCCACAAGCCTTTGCCTATGATGCGGTGGGCAATCGAACGACCGGTGGGAGTGTGGTCAACCCAGGCAATCAGCTGACCGCCGATGCGAACTTTGGCTACCAGTACGACGACAACGGGAATCTCACCCGCAAGACTCTGCTTACCACCGGCAACTACACCCAGTACACGTATGATGTGGAAAATCGGCTTATCACAGTCGAGGAGTTTGCGGCCGGGAACCCGACCGCCGTCACGACCAGCAGCTATCGTTATGATGGCTTAGGGCGACGGATCGAAAAAGTCGCCAACGGGCAGACCAAGCGCTACATCTACGACGGCGAAGACATCTTGCTGGAGTATGACGGCAGCAATGTCCTGCAAGTCACCTACACCCACGGGCCTGGGATCGATGAACCCTTGAGCCGGACGGTGATCACCGCCGGGGTGAGCAGCGGCGTGACCGCCCTGTTGGCTTCGACAGCCGATGGCCTCCGGGGTCCGCTGGTGGACGATACGATTGTCGTCAACGGGCAGATCTACCTGGGTTTTATCACCGGCACGAGCTTTCTGCCCCCCGTGGGCCAACCGATCGATAGCACCAGCTCGCATCTGCCCGTCGCGCCGATCGACGTGACGGCGGCGGCCAATAGCGGGACCCTGACGGTGTCGCTGGTCGATACGGCAACCCTCAGCGGCAATGCGCCGGTCTATTTGGTCCTCCGTGAGCAGGCGACCGGACGGGTGCTGGACAGCCAGCTCCTCTTTCCCGCCCGTCTGACCGCCACCTCGACGGCTCAGCCCGGTCTGCCCACGGTGATCGCCTCGACGACGGTCCCGGTCAGTAGCGCAGTGGCCGGCAGCACGCTGTACTACCATCAGGACGGCCTCGGCACGGTGACGGAACTGACGGATACCAACGGGAGCGTGGTCAAGGCCTATGCGTACGACGCGTATGGCAATCTTCTGGAATCGCCGGGCACGGTGGAGCAGCCGTATGCCTATACGGGGAGGGAGTTCGATGCAGAGTCAGGGCTCTATTATTACCGGGTGAGATATTACGACGCGCCGACCGGAAGGTTCTTGCAGAAGGACCCGATTTCATTTTTAGGTGGAGACGCCAACTTGTATACATATGTGGGCGGTCGCCCCGTGCTTTTTACTGATGCATTGGGCCTTAAGCCTCGATCGCCAAGGCATCCTAACTATCCAGACTATAACTTGCCTGGAGGATATGGTGCCCGAGTGGATCCATTTAATCATAAGGGGGAATCATCATTTGAAATCCATGTGTGTGATGGCCGTGGTCAAGAAATTGGAATCTATGGTCCAGAGGGCTGGATTAATAAACACGGTAAAGGTATACCAACAGCAATTCCTGCCGAATTGGAAACTGCCCTCAAAGGGGTAGCGTTAGAGGAATTGCGAGCACGGGGCAAGTTTCCTCCGAAGGGGCGCGCAGACATTAAGGGAAACAACTGGCGCAATCATGTAGGCAAAGGCTGCCCAGTTTGCGGTATCGCCGGGGCGGCGATTGGGGCGGGAGCAGCGTTGGCAGATGGAAGCAGCGTTTCAGAGGCCACTGAAGCTGCTTCAGAATCGTTTGTATGCCCATTTGGATGTGACGAGGCCTACTAATCTGATGAAATATATCCAGTGCAATTGGACCGGCCGTGGCTACGATATGAGTGATGAGAGATATCCGGCCTATTTGGATACGATTAAAGACCAGCTCCCATCGAACGCTCGAGATTTTGCAGAAGCTGACTGGCATTATGACTTCACGAATCCTAA
This sequence comes from Nitrospira sp. CR1.1, assembly GCA_014055465.1. Taxonomy (NCBI): domain Bacteria; kingdom Pseudomonadati; phylum Nitrospirota; class Nitrospiria; order Nitrospirales; family Nitrospiraceae; genus Nitrospira; species Nitrospira sp. CR1.1. The sequence goes on along the minus strand of WIAF01000017.1, from coordinate 29,928 downwards.
GTGCCCACATGACAGTTGGGTAGAGACAATTACGATCTTTGAACCCGCGGATGGAGAAACGAAGGATGATCGTGGATTAGAGATCATGGTGAGGCTACTTGGCGCATTCCATGATGGCTTCATCGAGCTTCGATACAAAGGAGTGTTCGAATACGAGATGTCGGGTACCTCAGATGAGTCGTGGCCTAAAATTCATCGGCCTCATGGCGACTGGTTAATTGATGAAATCCGTTTATCGGAAAATGGGCGAGTCATTCACGAAATCAAATTCACCCGTGCACGATGGCTTATTCAGTGTGAGGACATTGTGTACACTTGGAAAGCTGGGAAACCATATTAACCCGCACATTGATGCCTGCTCAAAATCCAGCTGATTAATTCTTTCGTCACGTTTTTGAGCGGTACACCTACCTTTGACAATGTCAACCTGGTTGAGCACGATGTCTGCCACGTGTCTCCGGCTCAATATCCTGGCCTCCAGGCCGGCGGCCTGCGGATTGGCACGGGCCGGTGCGGCACCAGTCCGTTCACCGGGCAGTTGGATGAGATCACGTTTGCCGACCGGGCCTGGACGCCGGCGGAGTTGCAGACGCCGCGCCTGCACGAGCAACCGAACGCCTCGTGGAGGTACGATGCGCTCTCCCGGCGGACGTGCCTCACGCTGCCCAATGGCATCCAGACAACGTACAGCTATGATGCGGCCAGTCAGCTCTCAGCGGTCAGCCATCAGCTGTCAGCGCTCAGCCAACTGATCAACAAGGCCGAGTATGGTTACAATGCGATGGGGAACAGAACATCTCTCACGGACCGACGTGGCAGTCAGGCGTTCGGCTATGACACCTTGGATCGCCTCACCAGCGCCAGCCATCCGCTGCTGCTCGATCCGCAAGCCTTTACCTATGATGCGGTCGGCAACCGGACGACGGGTGGGAGTGTGGTCAACCCAGGCAATTAACCGACCGCCGATGCGAACTTTGGCTATCAGTATGACGACAATGGGAATCTCACCCGGAAGACCCTGCTGGCCACTGGGAACTACACGCAGTATAGCTATGATGCGGAAAATCGGCTTATCACAGTCGAGGAGTTTGCGGCCGGGAATCCGACCGCCATCACGACCAGCAGTTACCGCTACGATGGCTTAGGTCGTCGGATTGAGAAGGTGGCCAACGGCCAGACCACGCGCTACATCTACGATGGCGAAGATTTCCTGCTGGAATATGACGGCAGCAATGTCGTGCACGCCACTTACACCCACGGGCCCGGGATCGATGAACCTTTGAGCCGGACCGTGGTGACGTCCGGGGTGAGCGGCGGCGTGACCGCTCTGTTGGCTTCGACCGCCGATGGTCTCCGGGGTCCGCTGGTGGACGATACGATTGTCGTCAACGGGCAGATCTACCTGGGTTTTATCACCGGCTCCAGCTTCATGCCTCCCGTGGGCCCACCGATCGACAGCACCAGCTCCCATTTGCCGGTGGCGCCGATCGACGTGACGGCGGCGGCCACTAGCGGGACCCTGACGGTGTCGCTGGTCGATACCGCGACCCTCAGTGGGAACGCGCCACTCTATCTCGTGCTGCGCGAGCAGGCGACGGGCCGGGTGCTGGACAGCCAGCTCCTCTTTCCCGCGCGTCTGACCGCCACCTCCACGGCTCAGCCCGGTCTCCCCACGGTGATCGCCTCGACGACGGTCCCGGTCAGTAGCGCAGTAGCCGGCAGCACGCTGTACTATCATCAGGACGGCCTCGGCACGGTGACGGAACTGACGGATACCAACGGTAACGTTGCCAAGGCCTATGCCTATGATGCCTACGGCAATCTCCTGGAATCGCCCGGTACGGTGGAGCAGCCGTATACGTATACAGGGCGGGAGTTCGACAGCGAGAGCGGCCTGTACTATTACAGAGCGCGGTACTATGACGCGGCGACGGGGAGGTTCTTGCAGAAGGATCCGATCGGATTTGGGGGCGGTAGCCTGAACCTGTACAGCTATGTCGGCAGCAGTGTGCCGAATCGGATTGACCCATTTGGATTGATAGATACGGTTAGCGAGGCAATTAAACGGGCGGCTGCGAGAGGAGATGTTGGTGAGCTTGAGGCCCTACTCGAAGCAACCGGAAATCAAGCTGCGAAGTCTGCAATAGACAGGTTGAGGAGTAGGGCCACAGACATAATTGCCAAGGAGTGTAAAGGCAGTATTAATCGAGAGTTCCCGGAGCAACTCCGCCAGAAGACTCTCGAGGAAATATTCGAACTTGCAAAGAAGGGGGATGAATCCGCGCGAACTGCTAAGAAACTATTATCTGACCTGCGGTTCAAAAAGTAAAACGAACGAAGTTATGAACAGGAACGGAAAATGAGTTGGTACACAGTCAGCCTTCTATTTAGAGCTAATTGTAGCTCTCAATCTAACAGTCCTACTCTGTGGGAAGAGCGGCTAATATTGATTGAAGCTCCTTCGCCAGAGGATGCCGAGCGTGAAGGTACAATCATTGGCAGGAGAGGTGACCATGAATACGAGGTGCGAAGTAGGAGTACAGGGGAGGCAAAAGAAAAACTGAGATGGACCTTTGATCGAATTGAGAGAGTCTTTCTTGTCGAAGATGACAGGATCGGTCACGGAACTGAGCTGTTCTCGAGGTATCTTCGCGATTCCGAAATACAAAGTCTTCTCACGCCATTTGACGACGAGTAGCATGATCTCAAACCTAATGGAGCTGGATCTTAACGAAGTCACGACCTACAGCTACGATCCCGCCTCACAGGTCACGAACATCCTGCATCAGCTCACCGCGACCAGTAGCCAGATCAATAAGGCCGACTATGTCTATAACAATGTGGGCAACCGAACGAGTCTGACGGATCGACGCGGAGTGCAGGCGTTCGGCTATGACACCCTGGATCGGCTCACCAGTGCGAGTCATCCGCTCTTACTCGATCCACAAGCCTTCGCCTACGACGCGGTCGGGAATCGGACGACGGGCGGGAGTGTCGTGAACCCAGGCAATCAACTGACCGCCGATGCGAACTTTGGCTACCAGTACGACGACAATGGCAATCTGACCCGTAAGACCCTGCTCGCGACGGGCAATTTCACGAGTTACACGTATGATGCGGAAAATCGGCTCATCACTGTCGAGGAGTTTGCCGCGGGGAATCCCACGGCTGTCACGACCAGCACCTATCGCTACGATGGCTTAGGGCGTCGAATCGAGAAGGTCGCCAACGGGCAGACCACACGCTACATCTATGATGGGGAAGATATTCTGCTGGAGTACGACGGCAGCAATGTCGTGCACGCCACTTACACCCACGGGCCCGGGATCGATGAACCTTTGAGCCGGACCGTGGTGACGTCCGGGGTGAGCGGCGGCGTGACCGCCCTGTTGGCCTCGACCGCCGATGGTCTCCGGGGCCCGCTGGTGGACGATACGATTGTCGTCAACGGGCAGATCTACCTGGGTTTTATTACCGGCTCCAGCTTCATGCCTCCCGTGGGCCCACCGATCGACAGCACCAGCTCCCATCTGCCGGTGGCGCCGATCGACGTGACGGCGGCGGCCACTAGCGGGACCCTGACGGTGTCGCTGGTCGATACGGCGACCCTCAGCGGGAATGCGCCGCTCTATCTCGTGTTGCGCGAGTAGGCGACGGGGCGGGTGCTGGACAGCCAGCTCCTCTTTCCCGCGCGTCTGACCGCCACCTCCACGGCTCAGCCCGGTCTGCCCACGGTGATCGCCTCGACGACGGTTCCGGTCAGTAGCGCAGTGGCCGGAAGCACCTTGTTCTACCACCAGGACGGCCTCGGCACAGTAACGGAACTGACCGATAGCAACGGCGCGGTGGCCAAGGCGTATGCGTACGATGCCTACGGCAGTATCCTGGAATCGCCGGGCACGGTGGAGCAGCCGTATACGTATACGGGACGGGAGTTGGATCAAGAGACTGGGCTCTACTACTACCGAGCACGGTATTATGACGCCGCGACGGGGAGGTTTTTGCAGAAGGATCCGATCGGGCTTCTAGGGGGTGACCTGAATTTATATCGCTACTCTCAGAACGCCCCGATGGACTTCATAGATCCGTCAGGACTTACGAAGCTCACGTATGACGTAAAGAATAAGCGCCTGCACGTTGATCCCGAGCAGCAGGGAAAGACTCCATATGACATGTCAGCCACATCGGGCTCTGGGAGCTGTATGAATAATCCGCGATGTTCGCAAAGACAAGGTGAGGGACCGATCCCACCAGGTGATTACACGATAGATACAAACGATCTTTCCAATCCCGATCTCTTCGGTGACCTAAAGCGGCATTTTAGGGGGCCAGGATTCCGTGATTGGGGTGATTGGCGTGTGCCAATCATGCCCGATAAAGGAACAACCATATCGCCTCGTGGTGGCTTTTTCTTGCACGGTGGAAGTCGGCCAGGTTCAGCGGGGTGTATTGATATCGGCGGAGGGATTATGGGTAATGGTCTCACTGATAAGCTGCTGTTCGATCTCTTAAGCGACCCCAATCACAGTGTTCCCTTGACCGTATTCTAGCGTGACGACTATGCAATGTTTTCAGAGATGGGCAATTGTGGGCGTGACTATATTCCTGATAATTGCGCTCTATGTGTACTGGCAGCTTCCTTCCTCTCCTGAAGAGGCCCTGAACAATTTTTACTCGGGAGAATTGGCCGAGGGAGAATTAGTCGACTCTCTTATCCTGGGTGGTAAGAAAATCGTTCCGCTACTTCTAGAGAAGATTAGAGATAAGGACATGCTACAACGTCGTTACGCCATTGCTGCTCTTGGGCATCTAGATGACACATCGGCAGTTCCAGTGTTAGAAAGCATTCTGGAAGACGTTTCAGAAATGGACCATTTTCGCTGTGATGCTCTGGAAGCCATCGCCATACTCGATACTAGCGCTGGTCGTGCGTTCGCAAAAGACAACGTCGACAGTTCCATTAGTTGTATCCGCGAGCTCTCCCAATCAATAGCCGCGGGTAATCTCCCCAATCGCAGAAGCTATCTTCAGATTTTCTTTGGATGGCATCTATAGACGGTTTTCTGTACCATGTTCGCCTACAATCCAGCCAATCAGGTGCGAAGACCATCCATCAGCTGACGGCCACCAGCACGTCCATCAACAAGGCCGACTACGTCTACAACTCGGTGGGCAATCGGACCAGTCTGACCGACCGCCGAGGGCCGCAGACCTTCGGGTATGACCAACTGGACCGACTCATCAGTGCCAGCCATCCGCTCCTGCTCGATCCGCAAGCCTTTGCCTATGACGCGGTGGGGAATCGAACGACGGGCGGGAGTGTCGTGAATGCGGGGAATCAGCTGACGGCGGATAGCAACTTTGGCTACCAGTATGACGACAACGGGAATCTGATCAAGAAGACCCTGCTCGCTACCGGGAACTATACTCAGTACACGTATGATGCGGAGAACCGTCTGACGCAGGTCCAGGAATTCGCCGCCGGCAATCCCACGGCTGTCACGACGTCCACGTACCGGTACGATGGCTTGGGGCGAAGAATTGAGAAAGTGGCCAATGGGCAGACGAAGCGCTACCTCTACGATGGCGAAGACATTTTGCTGGAGTACGATGGGAACAACGTGCTCCTGGCGCGGTACACCCACGGCCCTGGCATCGATGAACCGTTGAGCCGGACGCCGATGGTGCCGGGTCTCGGCAGCGGGCAGACGGCGGTGCTGGCCTCCACCCCTGACGGCCTGCGAGGGCCGGTGGTGGATGATGGGATTAAGGTGAACGGCCAGGTATCGGTGGGTTTTGTCTTTGTCTCCGGCATGCCGGCTCCGGCGATCGGCCAGCCGATTGACTCGACGGGCCTCGAACAGCCGATCGCGCCGATCGATGTCACGGCCGCCGCGGCCACTGGCACGCTCGCGGTGGACCTGATCGATACGGGGGGCATTGGCGGCAATGCCCCGCTCTATCTGATGACGCGCGACCAAGCCACGAACCAGGTGCGCGAAAGCCGGCTGTTGTTTCCCGCCCGCGCGACGTTTGCTTCGACGACGCCCCTGGGCACGCCGTTGGTGGTAGCCTCGGCGACGGTGCCCACGACCACACCGGTGGCGGATGGCACGCTGTACTACCAATCGCCGCGGGGCGGCCTCTTCGCCGCCCGGGCTCCCGTCGTTTATATCACCACATCCTCCATATCGATCCCTTTCGCCAGAAGCTTGGCCCGTTCTCGCAATCCACGTCTTACCCGATGAACGGGCTGCATGTCGATGTGGTCAGACCCCAATTCTTGTTCCGCTGCCTCTAGAATCGAATGCAACGTCAAGGTGCTTTCTAGCGGCATGTCGTGGCTCGAAAGCCCCAACAGGTAGGCGTTATCCAGGTCCACTTCCTGGTACAGCTCGTCTTCCGATATCTTGTATGGGAATTGCCACATGAGCTCGTATGTGACACACACAAGCTGGAATAGCACGCCGGTACGCGTGTGCATCATAAGTCGGTAGAGGATATGACACCACGTTTCGGCATGATTCGTCGCCATGTTGTTGTAAAGATCACGGGCCATACTCCGGACTTCTTCGTGCGCGGGCAGGTCGGGAACAGATTCGTATTCGAGCTGGTCATCCATGGGCACCTCCTGTGTTGGTTATTACAGGTCGGGGTTCCAGGTTGGCTCATGCAACTGAATTGTGAACGCAGTTTTTGCGGGGAGGGTGTGCAAGGTACTGTCTAGGAATGGCAATTATCGATTCTACTCTAGTTCTGATCGGCGATCCTTTTCAGTGGAGGCATGAGATTGGGTCAGAGCTCGGTCGATACGATAGATGGTCATCTTAAAAAATAAATTATGTCTCATCTCCGCCGCCAGTGATCGAAATATCATGATCAGCGGAGAGAGCTGCGTCGCTGGAGCACTGAAGGACAGGAGCAAGTCACTCGACTCATGCTCGTGATGAGATGAGCGGCTGTCGCCAAATAGCAATTTGTTGAGTTCGCCAGCAGAACTGAGGCCCCAGACACTGCAAGATATTGCGCCTCACGGGGACGTAGTGTCAGCCAAGCCATTTCTTGAAGGCGTTCCGTATCACGTTGACCAAGCCGGAGTGCCGGTCCGTCCGGTCCATCCGCTGTGACGGCGACGCTGCTGTGCGACACTCCTTCTGGCGATTCAACTCGGCGAAAAACACATCCCTATTGCGCTGGTCCAACGCACGACCGTATTCGATCTGTTGCTTGGTCATCGATCCGGTCCACACCACTTGGCTATCGCGAATCCAGTAGTGTGACCGACAGGAGTTGCTCCAGTTCCCGATAGAGGGGTAGAGTGTTACGGTACCCTGAACGATTTGCAAGGACCAGTCCGTCGGGGTAAGAGGGGTTACAACTTCCTCCCCGCAGCCACAGCAGCAGCGATGTATGGCTGTGTGATATTGCTGGGAAATATAGAGGACCCCATCTTCTAGACGCTCCGGTATGAATTCCACAAACTCTGGTCTGAGGAACAGCTGTCTCATACCGTGCCCGTTTCGTCCCGGGTGAGCTGGTGCGCATTGATTGCATAAACGGATTGGTGTTCTTGATAACAGTCCTGATAGAAACCGCAGAATTTCTTCCATTTTAAAACGGCTAGCGCGGCGTTCAAAGCGTTCATATCGGCAACCTGAATGTTTCTGCCATACAAATCATCGGCAACGGATCCTTCAAGCGAGACGTGACGGCGGAAATGATCGCGTTTCCCTGGCGTACTTAGTGTGACTCGACATGCTCCTACAAGGCTTGCCTGATCATCGATCAACTCAAGCTCCATGCCCACATCAACGAATGGCGTGTTCTCCGAAGTCAAAAAGTTCGAAATGAGCTTACGGGCGGCCGGACGATCTACGCATACGAAAACAAAATCGAAGTTCTTAAGATGGTCAATGGTCTCATCACTGATGAACATGCGGTGAGGGATCACGCCGCGACGCATACGGCTGTAGAGCGCTGTGTAATATTCAACCTTGGACACATACTGCCGTAGGTCATCCATTGAAGCTGCGCCAGGTGAGCGGAAGGCGTTGTGCTGAATGAATTGGTCATTGTCGAAGAGATGGATTTCGGTTACAGGCGTCTTGGCGAGAAGGTCGAGCACATAAGAGCCAGTTCCCCCCAAACCCACAATGGCAATCTTCTTCATCGCGAGCTTAACGGATGCGAGTACGATGCCCGCCCGGCTCGTTGCAGAGTCGGTGTACACAAAAATGGAATCTTCCTCGCACGCCTCTATTGGCCGAAAGGTCTGCGCTGTTATACCTGGTTCCTCAGGTTTAATGGACTTCGCAGGATTGGATAGGATTTCAACATACTGCGTAATCTTTGCATAGTAGTCGGGATAGTCCGCCTTTGCTGAGAAGCGAAGGTCCACTACCACGCCGTCGTACAGAGTCTGCTTGGCCTGCTGTGAGCCAAGCGCGGTAATTGGCGCACCAGTGGCATGGCAGGGCTGCTCCCCTGCAAACCACACTTGATGGTCTTTTGGCTTCTGTGTGATGTCGTCATTCAGTGCGAGGTCTGTGACGACGGTCCCGCGCTCCACCGTTCTCCGGGATGTGACATAAGGAACGGAACGGACGATAAGAAATCCACTCCGGACCTCGATCTCGTACCCCTCATCTTGCAGCCGCTTGAGGTCTGAGCTACGAGCGATCAGTCTTGCGGACATTGATAATCATCCCTTCGTGAATCTTCGTTTCTTGACCTTCAACCAAAGATCCGTCCTTGCCATGTGGATTTGAATAGGTGACCGTGAAGGAGACCGTGTCCGAGGGTTGCTCGCCTGGGTAGGCCAAATGCACGGCTTCGATGTAAGTGAGCTTGTCTTCCGTGATGGTGCGACGGCGGCCATTAACGACGATCGTGAAAGACTTATGGTGTTTGAAAGCCTCTAGGGAGTGGCTTAAGTTTTCTTGTGTCATTTACGATTTCCTATCCTTGGAAGTTTTGGTTAAATCTTACCCGCGTGGCGGGTTTGGGTCGCCGCCGTGACTGTCACTGCTGCCGATTCGACCGTTGAGCTTATGAATTCGCAGTTCCGTGCTCTGATTGCGGCTGATCTCTCGGGCCTGATCGACGGCTTCGCGCTTCGTGTCGTGGTGGCTGCTAGCCCGTTCGCTACCACCCCGCTTTACATCCCAGCCGCCCCGCGGATTGTGGACGACATGATGCGTTTGTGGACCTTTTGGGGACTTCATTAAACTTCCTCCCTTTCTAATTGGAGAACAGAAAGTATCGCTACTCAGAACTTGATCATAACATACAACTTTCGCTAGTCAAGTACCTGTTGTATCATTGGTCAGAACTTGTGGAGGCGACGCAGGATGACGTCACTTGGCAATAAAATTAGAGCTTTGCGTAAACAGAACGGGTACACCCTAGAAAAGTTGGCGGAGTTAACCGAATCCAGCAAGAGCTACATATGGGAGTTGGAGAACAAGGAGCCACCTCGCCCATCGGCTGAAAAGGTCGCCAAAATCGCTAGCGTTTTGGGCGTCACCTCTGACTATCTTGTCAGCGCCAAAACTGTTGCTCCAAACGAGGATGTTTTGGATCAAGCGTTCTTTCGCGAATATCAGGATCTGGACGAATCGACAAAGGAGAAGCTGCGCGAGCTTGTAAAGATATGGGGCAAAAAAGAGTGATCGAGGCGCGATTACCAACGCGCTGGGCCACAGACATATCTGCCATCCTTAGCGCCGTTCACGGTCCCAATCATTTTCCGGTTTCGGTCACCGAAGTCGCGCTGGGTCTTTCCAGGCATTGGTTTCCTGATGATCCTCTCTCGTTAGTACAGGGGCACGAGTTGCCCGGTTTCGATGGCGCTCTTTTACCTGCACCGCCCGGCAAAATGGGCTGGGGCATTCTTTACAACAACGGCATCACCTCCAAGGGCAGAATCAACTTCACTCTTGCGCATGAGTTCGGCCATTACCTGATTCACCGTCTCGCATTTCCCAATGGAATGCGTTGTAGTCAGCAAGATGTCGTGAGATGGGATTCCGAATATAAACAAATCGAGTCCGAAGCCAACACGTTTGCCGCACATCTGTTGATGCCTTTGGACGATTACCGCCGGCAGATCAACGCGCGGACGGTGGTGACATTTGACATGCTGAGTCACTGCGCGGAGCGTTATGAAGTTTCGCTGATAGCCGCAACGCTCCGCTGGCTGCTTTACACCGAAAAACGGGCGGTATTGGTTGTATCTCGCGATGGATTCATACTTTGGGCACGCTCAAGTAAGACTGCGTACAAGTCAGGTGTCTACATCAAGACCTCGGGCCGCGTTCTTCCCGTCCCTGACAGTTCGGTAGCCGCCTGCCCCAAGGCTTGCGCGGACGCACGTCTGGGTATAAATCATCCTGCGGGCATCTGGTTTGCTGAACCCTGCCACGAGATGAGCATCGTTTCGGAGAACTACGATTTTACGCTCTCCTTAATCCAGCTACCACCGATCGGCGAATACCAAATCTGTGACGACAATGACGAGGACGAGAATGGCGAAACACTAGTGGATAAGATTAGTCGCATTCATGGCGTGTGATACGCCTAACTGTTGGCTATAGGATCTAGCGAGATCATCCGCCAAGCTTCAATTGCGAGAAACGGTGATGGCGCCGAGGGCGTCGTCAAATATGGAGAGTGCCAGATCTTTGGCTTGCCCCAACCCATCTGGGCTGGAAGGTATCGAAATATGAGCCAGCAACTCCCCCGTGTGAATATTGTGGCACTGGAGGGAGAGTATGGACCCTGCTGTTTTATCCACGGCTTGCACTGTAAGTAATATGGTTGGAGCGAGCCAGTGGCCAGGAGAAACAGCGGTTTGATCTTCTGTGATCCCGCTCATGATGTGCTCGAGTTCCAAGCGGAGAAGGGGGCGAACCTCTTCCGGTGTGACAAGCGGGATGTGGTGTCTCAGCGCTATTCGGCTTAGGTGCGCTTCTATGCCAAGCACTTTGGAGGTGTTGCCCTGGATGCGGACCTTCATCACCAACGGGTGTGGCCAACGTTCTGTTCTCGCGATGGCCGGCTCTTGATGGCGAGCAGCTAGCTGAAGGGCTGTTGGGGCTATCTGTAGCAGCTGTTTCGACTGCAGTCGGTTATCATGCCACGCCTCGAGACTGACCTGAGCTGTGGGAATGTTATACAACCCATAGCCCGCATTCTGGATGGCAGTGGCCAAATGGCTGAGGCGTATGACGGCCCGACCATCCGTATCGATTGGGTATGACAATTCGACCTGTTTGGGGCCGTTCCAGCGTAATGTGAGATGGCCTTCTCGGACAGGGAAGGAGTCTGGCTCGAATCGTGTGGACACCACTTGGTCGTCGACTGTTCTTTTGAGATCCGACTTCGCGATCATGAGCGCGAGCAGGCAGGCTTCTACGGTGTAATGTGCAAGATTCCGACGGATTTCCGGGGCAGCCATAGGTGTGACGATATGCCAGGCCCAGGCCCAAGCGGAGGTCGGGCAGGCAAACAGTCCAGCCGGCAAGGCTAGCGGTTGCCAATAGTAGTATCGGCGGAGGACTGTTACGTCACGATGCTCTTCCACTTCGCGCAGGATAGGTCGCGACAGCCTGGCTGTCCATCCTTGGTTGTCGGGGTGTGGAAGTACGTTCATCTCAATGTTTCCCTGAGTGTGAACGGCTCTCACTGCTTTCACGACTGGCCCTTCCTTCACCGCTTCAGTGATCGGGATGCAACCTTCCAGCACTAAATAGGCGACGGTCGTCAACGCGACAAGACCTCTCCAGGTCAGTTCAGTAGAACGCCTACGCAGGTTTGTTCCATTCATTAGGTTCGCCGTCATTCTGTCACCTCGGGGCTTGGTATCTGCAGAACCGTGATGGTCTCTGCACGGACCGCTTGGGTCCATTGGCTCTCACTCGACTTGGCTGAGGGGTTGTAGGCGTAGTCCAATGAGCCATGGATCAAGATCACACTTCCTCGCTGAATCGTGGCGAGCTGTTCCCCCGCCGATCCCAAGGCGATCACATTGAAGAGATACATCTGCTGCCCAAAGGTTCCCCAGAGAGCCATTTGTGGGTGGGAGCGACTGCAGAGCAAGCTTGTGACAATCAATGCGCCATAAGGGTCCGCGCATAAGTCCAGTGGCATCATGACGACGCCGGTCAATTCGACTCGATTAATGTCACACGGTGCCTGGTTGTGTGCGGCATCCGAAGAGTACGTATCCATATGTTGTTCTCCTGGGAAAACAGTTCAACTCGTTGCTCTGATGACTCGGTATTGAGAGCCCACATCACGTGGCTGGCGGGCGATGCTAATGAGCCACGAGTGTCTGAATGAGCAACTCCTCTAAACGAAAAGAGAGGCGTTCCCGTATCTGCCCGCTGATCGGTATCAAGGTCGTGTGGGAAGGGTCAGGTTCACCGCTAAGGTGTCGGTCCACTCTGATGTGTGCACTGTCCAACATGTCGACAATGAAGAATTGAACGCTGGCTTCGTCAAGACGGAGTTCGGCATAAGCTGGACGGTGTTCCAGGTTCATATGGACGGAGGCAGGGACACCTTCTTGGCACAGGATGCTCGCCAAATGTTTGAGCATCGGGCTCACGTCATTCATCACAAGGGACTCAAACTGTTTGCGTAAGGCTTCCGTTGAGGGAGTCAGAGTTCCCTTTTCCTTCGCCTCGTGTATCTGCTGACGCAATACGGTAAACGGTGCAAAACGAGTCATTATGAACCTCCGTTTGTGTGGGCCGGTGAGGCCGACATGTTCGGCCTCAGCTCCATATGGGCAGCGGATGGCCCGTTGAAACGACTGTGCCTCTGTGTGTTCACACCGGATGGCTCAGTCAGAACATCTCATGTGAGATAAGAAGACTGTTTGGCGTTCACTCTTCTTCAGCGTGTCGCGTTGGATCAGAAAGGCGTCGCCATGCGGCATCCAGCACCTCAACGGCATGCCGTAGATCCGGACGGTAGGAGTCGAACGTTTTATAGATATCGGATACTGCTTGAGACTTGTGGCCGAGGATCAGGGACGTCACACCCGGGTGGACACGAGCTTCCTGCAGAGCCGCTCCAGCATTCCGTCGAAGGTCGTGGAAATGTAGGTCTTCGATAGATGGCTCGGCCTTCTTGCAGACACGCCGCCAGGATTTGCGGAACTTATCCGATTTCCATTCGCCAAGGACTAGAGGCGACTTCGGGGGCAAGGCCTCGAAGATGGCGGCAGCCGTCGCATTGAGGGGCAACTCCAGGGGCCGCCCTTTGATGACCGTTGGTGCTTTCGGTGGGCGATACCAAAGGCCGTCCGCTCGTCGATACACGTGCTCGCGAGACATTTCCAAAATCAGTTCCTGTCTGAGGGGAACATTGAACGCCAATGTGATGGCCGTCTGCATACGGAATGAGCCAGTCGACAGCAGCAGCTGCACCTCTTCACGGCTGGCGGTACGGTCTCGGGCGATGTATTGGCCGAGTGGCAAATCGGCAAGGGGGTTGGACGTGTTCGGTGGCAATACGCGATGGCGCATCGCCAGTGTCACGTAGCGCCGAGCGACATTCACGATTCGACGGATGCCTTGTTCTTGGTATCCCTCTTTTCGCAAATCCAGGACGAGATCTAGTCCATGTTTACGCTCCAGGGCAGTGAAGGGAAGATGGCCCCAGCGTGGGATTAAGAAGCGATCGACGATGCCCAGGGCTCGGTTCACATCCATCAGCTGTTCCACTTCCACCTCCTTCTGATACATCTTGCGGAATGCTCCGAAGGAGCCGGCTTGGTATTTGCGTTCCGCCTTTCCTTTAAAAGACAGAGTTCCCGCTACGACTCCGTCACGCAACTGCGCTGCTTTCCGTTCAGCTTCTTGGAAAGTGCCGACATCCTTCAGCGTAAATCGGACGCGCTCCTTGTTGTGCCGAAAGTAACAGTCATATACGACGCCATGTTTTGTCCGGCGTGCACGGACGGTGACAGGTGGTTTCATGCCTGCACCTCCTCGAACGCTGGATGCAGTTGTTTCGGCTGCCAGTTCAGTGTTCGGATGACGTCAGCCCATTCGTACCGGACGACGCGTCCTGCAGCGAAAGTCGGAGTCAAGCGTCCAGATTTTCGCCAATTGCGCAGGGTCTGGGGGTGGACCTTGAGTCGCAGGGCGAGTTCTTTGGGCGTGAGATAGATGTTGGTGGACATATCGACCTCCTGGATTGGGCTTGCGTCATCGGGCGGTACAGCCCTTGGGCAAGCAGTTCAGGAGGCGGATCCTGGATGGCTCAATCTGTGAGATAGGTATTAACCCGAAGCCGTTAGGCCTCCCCAGTTGGCTTGTTGAAGTTCCAAGATCTTTTGTCTGGTGGGGGAGATCGTTCGATCTTTGGACGGAACGGAGGCTTAAGAATGGCGGAGTAAGTTGTTTAGTGCTGGGACCTAATCAGATGAGAGCCCAAGTTGTGATTGCTGGAGCATGAGGATTGTCCGCAAGGTTGGCGTGCGCGAGAATTCATTCTGGGATTGGTTTTCAGGGGATTGTACAAGGAGATTGGCGGCTTGCTGAGGTCCCAGACGAACAGGCGTTCCAAGAAGTGTAGGGTTATCTTCCTGCCTCAGCAGTGCAAAGTAATAGATCCAATCAAGGGAATGGGCGTAAATGCTGAGTGTGATTTCTGGGCAGCTGTGACCCAAGAGTCTGGACAGGAGCGCGATGGGCCGAGCTAGGGCTTGCTCTCCTCGAGATACTGCCGAAAGTGGGCGACTGAACAGAAGGTGACTGAATTGAGTCATCGCTGGCTGTTGGAAGACTGGATGATCGAATTCCGAACTGCTGAGTTGGCAGGGTTTGCCGTGCAGGAGGAAATCGCTTCGGACCAGAAACCAGGTTGCAAAACCATGGCGAAGATCATGCGGTGAGCCATAGTCTAAGACCTTCTTCATCCGCTTCCCGATGCGCTTGCCATAGTACGAGCTACGACATAAATTGCCATCATCGTCTGGCAGAAGAGGTGTTGCTTGCGATAGTCCGGCCTGTTCTTTGACTCGGTGATAGAAGGTGACGAGTTCGGTCAGGTAGGGTTCTGGGATTAAGAGATCCGCGGGTAGGCATCGGATTCCATGACGAGTTTTGGACCGAAGAATCCACAGTAATATTCCATGATGCGTTACGTCGAAATCCGTCAGCATGAGCCGAACGGCCTCCCGGCTTCGCAGCCCCAGAAAAAAGCACAGGATAATAAAAATCCTATAGCGCGCCGCTTGTTCCGAAGAAAAACGACGGCCTTCGACTGATTGGTCAATGTCTCGCAGTAATTTGTCGATGTCCTCGAAGCTGACGATGGCCCTATCCTTGGCATCGCGATAGACATGGAGCGCGATATTGTTCCATTTGATTTGTTCGATCAGGCCCTCATTTGCCATCCAGTTGAGAAAGGACTGAAAGCTCTTTCGCACTTCAGCTTGGCTTCCCGGGTTATCGTAACAATCCATGCAGTCGCAGATGATATCGATGAGTTCATCCGGTTCGTCGATGTCTGTGAGGCTCACATCATCCAGGCTATGGAAGATGAAGACTTGGAGCTTCTTGTAGTGCTTCAGGATCGTTTCTGGGGACAATGACCGCCCGGACAGCGCCCATTCCAACCACTGGAGTAGATAGCCCGCATTCTTCAGAAGACCGTTCGGTGTCAATCCAACTACGGCTCCAAAGGTTCTCCTTGTGTGCTGAACGTGGCTCAGGACAGCGTGTCGTTCGTCCCGTGTCATATCCGCATGCATGCTTGCCAAGGCTTCTGTTACCTGGGAATAGGCTTCCGCCAATGGTGGCGGAAACTCGACATAACACTTCACGATGGGAATTGGGGGGCTCTGTTCGCGTGCATGTTGATCGTTCTGTTCGAGAGACCGATCTCGTGTCCTATGACTATTCCGTTGTACGTTTTGGTTTAACAGGAGGCGGATTACATCGAGTGGTTCGCTGGGGCAGGACTTCCATTGCTGGCTCAAGGCCGCAACTATCCAGGGAGATAAATCTTGCAGTCGCCGGATTTGACAGGCGTTCATGAATTGTTCGAACGAGAGTGTTGTGGGGGGCTTATGTGCGGTGCCTAGCGGGTGTCCCGTATCCACCTGCGGACTCGTCTGAAAATCACGGTAGGCGCTCTTGAGCCATTTGATAAAAAAACGCTTCTTGGTGCGGATACGCGAAGAAAAGAGAGGCTCGTCATTCGCAGTAAGGTCAAGGACATGTGGGCCTGATTGGCCGGGAAACCGGTCCGGGTCCGCGGCGCCGTGCAGAGCATAGAAGCGGACTAATCGGTACAAAAGCGCAAGGCAGAGCGGGGGCAAAGGAAAGCGGAGTTTCTGCTGTCGTTTGGATGGTTTTCGTGTGCCCGACGGTCGCCGACGAGGCTTGTACGCATCGATTGCGAACCATGTTCGGCAGATGGGAAAGTTAGATGTGGTGAGCTCGGTCAATTCCGTATGGACGGTGACGCGGGGAAATGCGCCAGCTAGGACCAATAAAAGGAGGAGCGTCCCAGCCAGGTCTGTTTCGGCCTTACAATGATCGACACAATGACCTGGACGGAGATCGGTGGAAAGACTCCTGTGCATCACGAATCCGACAAACTGGGGAAGGTCTGCCCAGAGGTCGTGCTTATGGAGAGGAGCGGCAAGATTTCGATGGCGCGGCTTTGATTCGGAGGTTGTCATTGACCAAACCTCACAGGGGTAACCCCGATAATTGATAAGACTCGATCGAGTTCGTCAGCAAGGACGGCATGGAGGTCATGGATCTGAGCGGAGCTATGGACGTGAAATGGTTCGTGACAAAAGTGTTTATGGCCCATCACATAATTGATCACCTCAAAAGGGAGCCGTGCACTGTTAAACAGCCACGTGCGGACGAAATGCCGATGAACATTCGGGGGGAAAGGCCATTGGGCTTGCAGGGCCGGATAGCCCGCAAGTACCTCTACAATACGATTGCAGCCGAACGCACGAATGGCCTTGGTCTCGGGATCGATAAAATAGAACAACGGGTTATTCAATTGCCGCCATCCATCGATATCAACTCGGCTACTTGCGAGCAAGCGTTCCAGGATTGCGGGGTTTGCAACGTCCTGAAGGTCACGTAATGCAAGGAGCGCTTTAGGGGGGAGGACGGCGAGACGCTCCTCGGTATACTGCGAATCTTTATCTGCAATCAGCGCGATTCCGGCGTTGATATCCACAGTCTGTGTAGTCACCGGCGAGATCAGACGAGGGCGGACAACTGTAGTGAACTCAATAATGACAACAACGTAGAGCGTATACAGATTGTGGTACGTCAGATGCTCCAGCAGGGTCTTGCGGCGAGAAGGGCGGTGCAACTCGGCCTCAAGCGCCCGAACAAACGCTCGCACAGCCGTTGTGGTTGGCACGCAACGAGACCCGTGCCAGCTTCCTCGTGGCACCGCTGATGCGGAAGGTTCTGTTTTGAGCGCTGCTCGCCACTGCATCATGACTTCACCCTAGGGGCATCGAGAAGTTCCCACCATTTCATGTGAAGCGCTTTCAATTCGCGCACCAACCGAGCAGCCGGAAAGGCGGTGTATTGGGAAGGGGATCGGACGGCCCATTGCCTGTGGCCGGAAATCCAGAGGGCAATGATGGGATCCATGTTGAACCGCTGGATTGCCTGCACAGACCATGATTCAGCCAGATTGGCAAGTGTCCATCGACTTGGACGATGAGGAGGCTCTAAGTTGCCAAGCCACGCATCAATCTGCTTCTCGCACTCCTTGGGATCGGATGGGAGGTCGTGGTGGTCGAATAGCAACGCTCGCCCTCGCTGTTGGCATTCGCGGAAAATGCGGGGGGCATTCCTCCAATAACATTCCTGAAATAAGTCTGCGAACGGTGCGAACAATGGCAAATACACATATCGAGTCGTTGGGATGCAGGATTGTAAGAAAGGATGCTCATCTGATCCAGTGTACCCAAGCCAGTTGCGAGGGAAGAGGTAGGCCAATGTATGGCGTGAGCGAGAATAGTCAAGGTGGATGGTATCATTTGTTTCCTCAAAGCCAGGTGGCTCAGGCGCTAACTCGGTGATGGTGGCCTGCAGTAGTGTCGTCGGTTCCAATCCATAAAGCATAACTGCGAGCGTCACAGTGGACATAATGAGATTTTTTCGGTCGACCTTGTGCAAGGGCGTCACAAGCGGCAATCGGCTGAAAAGAGCCTGATATTCTGGCATTTGGATAATGCGAATATCATGAACCGACGGCATTGCCATTTGTGCGTGCTTGATTTGTACCTGGTAATTCAGGAAGGGCCGGAGAGATGGCTCTTTTGGGAGGTCCGGATGAGCTGGAGGAGATTGTACGTTGGTCTCTTCAAGTTCACTTTGCGGGATCGCAGTCGCATCGATGCCAGCAGGAGGGGGCACCGTATGGGTGGTCAGCGATTGTGCCACTATTGTGGAAGGTGGCAGCCCATAGGTCGTTGAGACCGTATTCGCAGTAGCGGCCGACGACGCATTGAAGGAATTAGTCGCTTGGGGACGATGGCCTTTCCCAGAATATGTGGCATGGAAAAGGAAATGAATGATCTTCTCAAGCGCAGGCGGAATTGTATTCGTCTTGAAATGAGCTGCGGTAGGTGTCGTAATGGGGGAGGTAGTTGGGAGGAGGGTATTCGCGCAGCCCAGAACCAATTGCCGGGCCATTCGGCCGCGTCGGGCGAGTGCAGCTTTGAGGAGTCCATCAACATTGCGTTGTCTTGTTTTCTCAATATAGCGGTATTCGTCTTCCATCACTAGGAAAAGCCACTGCAACCGCAGAGTGAGGGTCAACGCAAGAGGCGGGTAGGCGGCTTGAGTGCGATAGTCGGCATGGAGTCTGTACACAGGATAGTCTCCGTAAAGGCAGGAATCTCCTAGGCGTTGGAGGTCAGGAGACTCTTGTTCTGATAAAAGCTCAATATGATTTCGGATCCGATTAAAGCTTTGGAGGATATGTTGTTCGGCGCTCGCAAGTGCGGGGTTGAGAAGAATGAAGTGTCTTAGGCAGCACTCGAGTTCGGTCAACACCGTCGCGATTGCGGAGGCGGAGGCGGGAGGCAAAAAGAACGCCACAAACACACCAACCAAGGCATGGTCAAGCTCCGCCGCCGCCTCCCTGTCCTCCTTAGACAAGCAAAGAGTGCGCGTATCGATGCCGATCAATCGTTGCATGCTTAGGCATATGGGGCGAAGCCGAAATGGCACATGGGGCCAGTAGTCCATCGCAATAAAAGTGTTATAGAGCTGGGTGAGGATGTGTTCTGTCTGAGAGTTCATGAGAGTTTAGTCCTCTGATTTACTGCTACGGCTTGGCGAGCACGCACCCCAGCAAACACACGATCCGTCCATCATGTCAGCGTCAGCAGGTTTTGGCTTTTTCTTTCTCCCACGCGTTGTTCCAGGAGTCGGGCCCTTCAGTCGATAACCTGTCGAAATTGGCAAGCCATTCATGAGTTGCTGCGCAGGCGAGCCTGTAAGCAGCTTGGACTTTGACTTGATCTGCATCTTGTTCAGGCTGGCTCGGAAGGCGCTCAGCTCTCGTACGGGAACGAGTTGTGTGGCGAGGAGGCAAGTCAGGTAGATGTAATCACGCAGTCTCTCTGTCGTGGAAAAGGTGAGGATCTGTATCAAAAAGGATGTAACCTTATGTCGACGAGCCAATCTGACAAATTCCCATCCGCGAATTACGCAGTACCGCCCCTTCATGCTGACGACTTCGACCATGGGAAGGGAGGCCATTAGTGCCTCTAATGTGTCTTTGGAGAACGCGTCGATGGCGTTTGGCTCTGCGGTATTCTCAATGATTTCAGCGAGGATAGGATGGGGCTCGAGGTTGAGCGGATTTTCTTTATCGACTTGCTTTGTGGTTTTGTCGGCTTGAACAGATTGGTCCGTGTGCGATGCGGACGCACCTGTATCCTTGCCGCATCGTACGGTCGATGAGGGATGTTCAGAACCTGACAGGCGATTAGCCCGTGAACCCTGTAAAGAGGCTTCCATAGCGTACTCCGAATTCGTCTGGGACATTCCAGTCGATGCGGGTAGCGTGATTGACGCCACCTAGGCACAGGGCGATCAACGACAATTGACCGCCCTGTGGAAAGGCGGAAGAAGCCAAGGGTATGGGTATTGACGGAAGTGATGGGGTGGTGTGCGGTTGCTGTCTCTCCTTTGTTGGAAAAGCAAAAAGCCTAATCTCAGGGGAAAGTATATGGGCATATGAGAACTTATGTCAACTTAATAATATAATTTGAAACAGTAAGTTAATATTTATATGTCTGATAACGAATAAATTATTTATTTTGTGGTATGGGTTGCTTTCCAGGAGCCTCCCTTTGATGCTTCTGTTCTGGGTCCCGCGATTCTGTCCGTGTTAATGCGTCGTAGACTGGCTTCCTGGTGGAAATTCCCGCCGTTGTGACGGATCGCTTCGCGAGGGATCACATCAAGAGCCGCAGTGGAATGCCTTTGCCCGATAGGACATCTCCCTTCTGGTGTCACTCGTGGAATTACTCCCAAGCTTCCTCATGCTACCAACGCGAGCTGCTGCCAAAGGGGCGGTGTTTCGATTCTTATTGAGAGGCTGGAGGCCTTGGCTTCGACATGGTGCGAGGGTGTCAAGTTGAGATCATGGTTAAGGCAGGTTTCTTTCCGAGATCTAGGAAAATTGGTCTGGCGATTTGCCTGGAAATGAAATTCTCAAGTGAGAAACGGGAGGCTAACGGCCTTTCCCATGTGAGAAAACTAGTTTGAGTAATGATGTTAAGTATATTTATTTATCTTTCAATCAACTGTTCAGAAATTGATTTGGCTTGTAACCTATTGAAATGTCGTTCTCTATTTCGCTGTTATTCTCATGTGG
Organism: Nitrospira sp. CR1.1; assembly: GCA_014055465.1. Classification (NCBI taxonomy): domain Bacteria; kingdom Pseudomonadati; phylum Nitrospirota; class Nitrospiria; order Nitrospirales; family Nitrospiraceae; genus Nitrospira; species Nitrospira sp. CR1.1. The sequence continues at coordinate 9,027 of WIAF01000017.1, read as the reverse complement.
GAATTTTTCCATAAGCTCTTGTAAGTATAAGAATAATTCTCATTTGAGAATTGCCCTTTTAAGGCGAGGGTCCTGGGTTCGAATCCCAGCCGACTCACCATATCATTCAATAACTTCGCGGCTTCTTCACATTCCACGTTTGGCTCGGTTACGGTTTTGGTCACGGTTCCCTCTTTGGTTAGCCCTTCGACGGCTTCCCAGAGGTGGGCTGGAGACAGGTGCGCATAGCGGGTCAGCATCGCCGAGGACTTCCACCGTCCCAATGCCATAAGCGTGCGGTCATTGGCTCCCTGCATGGCAAGCCGTGAGGCAAAGGTATGCCGCAGGTCGTGAAAGCGAAAGGGACTCAAGCCAGCCCGTTTCACGGCCCTTTCGAAGGCCCGTCGCAGGTATCGGGCATCATGGCCAAAGACGGGATCGAGTGGGGCAGGCACCCCTTCTCCCTTCAACTTGGAGAGCACTCCAACCACCGTCGAGTTCATCGGAATCCGTTGCCGCTCGTCCGCCTTGGATTCCTGGACCGTGATCACTCCCACATTCCAGTCAATATCTGCCCACGTCAGTCTTAGCAGTTCGCCCTGTCGCAAACCTGTATGCATGGCGACGATGACGACATCATGGTAAGCAACGGGGAGCATTTCGAATAGCTGAGATTCTTGTACCTCCGTCAAATATCGAATGAGGACATTGTTGGGCTTCGCAGTCTTGATGAAGGCGGCTGGATTCTCTCGCAAGACGCCTAGTCGCCTCGCTCGATTAAATGTCGCTTTCAGTACCGTCAAATGTCGCAAGAGGGTTGCCGGCTTCCTTCCCTCAGCTTGTAGATCTGTCAAAACTTTCTCGATTTGTCGGGCAGTAATGGTTGCGGCATCTTGTTCCCCAAACGCACTGAGCCAGCGTTTCATGCGTGATCGATCATCGCCTTTTCGACGGCGACGGGAATCTGTGACATGGAGATATTCTTCGGCAATTTCTCGAAAGGGAACCGGTTTTGCCTTGTTAAAGTACTTCCCTTCCCGATGTTCGGCTTTGAGTCGGCCATACAAAGCCTTGGCTTGTGACTTCGTATCGCATTTGAACCACTGTTGGCGGCCATTCGCATAGAGTCGCACCCACCAACCTTTTCTGTCTTTGCGTTGGACAATGCCTCTGTCCTTACCGCCTAGTCTGGCCATGTGACGCTCCTTTTTTATTTGCGACGTTATCAGGCAAAGATGTCCGATGGTGCTTATTATTGAGTTTGGGTTGTGGCGCGGGGATTTGTTTTTCTATGCCAGCCTGAGCGTGTCTTAACCGACGGGTCGTGATCCGGCTTTCACATTTTTTTGAGCAGTAAAGCTGCTTCTCTCTCACAGAGACAAAACTTTTTGAACAGTCATCGGCGGCGCATCGTTTGAGCCTTGAACCGAAGTCGGCTAGAAGCTGGGCGATATGAAACTTAAATCGATCTTGAATGCGTCCGTAAAGGGTGATGAGTCCACCACAATCTTTTCCCACCCATATGACGATCTTTGTTTGATCAAGTGTAATGTCCGCTTTTTTATAGGTGAGTACGTTTTCAATCAATCGGGTCAGTTCTACCAACAAATTTCTGACTTCTCGTGAGTTTGGAATAGACTCGCCAAATGATTTCTTATCTCCCCAGTTGGCTCCTCCCCATGTGCCGTCCATAAGAATGGTCTTACCAGCCTTGATTCGTTGTAGTCTTCGCGTCCCCAGGATTGAAAATAGAGCGAGCTCATAGGAGAGATTTTCAAAGTCTCCTTTCGACAGACTTGCGAGCCGTTCCTCTGTAATCGCTTGGAGCCCCATGGCCCATTGCATTGTCTTAAGCGGCGTCCTGCCGATCCGAGATTGAGCCTTCTCTAACTCTTCATAATGTCTCGCATGGGCGGACCATTCGGAATGCGCTTCCAAAGGCACATGGTCAGATTCATTTGTCGTTGGATCCATCTTTTGCTCCATGAGTAGGGGATTTCAGTGCTCGTATGAGGGAAAAGCCGCGACTATTCTGATTGCGGTGATTTTTCCCCTAACGAGAGATCACGATTTATTGCTTTTAAAAACTAGCCTATCCTATCTTCTTGTATGCGTAGTGGCTTTGTAGCATAGAACGCCATACATGAGCAAATAACCACTTGGGAGGAAGCGTATGCGTCACATTGGAAGGTTACTGACCGTGCAGCAGGCGGCTGAAAAATTATGCCTTCGGGCCTCTACTATTCGTCGAATGATTCTCGAAAAACGCATTGATACAGTCAGGCCAGGTGCACGCGCGGTGAGGATTCCCGAGGAGTCGATAAATCGAATTCTTGCCAAAGGATTTGCTCGGGCAATTGATCAGGTTGAACAGATGGATGCGGGCTCCTGAGCAAAGAAAGCCTATAGTTTGAATCACAAACAAAATGAGGAAGAAGATTATGCCTACACTTGCTGAACTCACATTGCGGGACTTATTTGCCTTGTTTGCCCTACAGGCACTTGCGCCGCATCTAGAAGATTGGGAGCTTGCCAAAGCAGCCTATGAGACCGCTGATCACATGCTGGTCTGCCGGGATGAGCCTCGTGAGTGAGACGCTAGGAGCAGGGAGGGATACTCACGCGAAAATTATCTCCGCGTCTGCACTTGTCAGTATTGAATTGCCTGAGCCGAGATGGGCTGTGCCCAACTTGATTCCTGAGGGATTTAACCTGCTCGTAGGAAAGCCGAAGTTGGGCAAGAGTTGGATGGCGCTGTCCATTGCGCTCGCGATTACTAATGGGCGGAGAGTGTTTGGAGAGATCGAGGTTGAGGCGGGTGAGGTGCTCTATCTAGCCTTGGAGGATAACCGGCGACGGCTCCAGGATCGATTGAAGAAAATTCTAGGTGGCGCACCTGCCCCGGACAGTCTGCACCTAGTAACGGAATGGCCTCGCTTAAAGGACGGCGGGTTGGAACTACTGGAGGATTGGGTGAAAATGCATAGTCGTTGTCGGTTGATCATCACGGATACGCTCGCTCGTCTGCGCCCGCCACACGTAAAAAACGCTGACGCATATGAAGAAGATGGAATGCTGGGAGCAATGTTACAGGCTCTTGGGCAAAAGCATCACCTGGCGGTGGTGGCCATTCATCACACTCGCAAGGCTAAAGCATCAGACGCTGTAGACACGGTTCTGGGTTCAACAGGACTCACTGGCGCAGCGGATTCCATCGCAATACTGACACGGAGGCGAGGTGCACGAGATGCCGCGTTGATAGTCACTGGGAGAGACCTTGACGAACAAGAAATAAATCTCTCATTCGACGAAGAAACTTGTGAATGGAAGACAGTGAAAGTTGACTCGAAATCGATGCTGAGCCCTGAGCGTAAGGCAATTGTAGGCTTCTTGGAAAAGGCAGGAAGGGCAATGAGTCCAAAGGAGATCGCGGCATCTTGTGAGTTGTCGCATGATAGCGTCAAGCATCTCGTCAGAGCTCTTCTTAGAGATGGACATGTAGTGAGCAAGGAAGATGGGACTTATGCAGCTGCACATGCATCCGCCATGTAATCTTAATATATATATTCACCATTCCTTCTGTTCACCGTTCATCCCGTTCACTCATCCACCCATTCACCGTATTCACTCATTCACTCCTGATGCAGCAGGCAGGTGAATAGTGAAGAGTGAATAGCATGTCTAGGAAAGCTGTCCTGTCAGGCGGAGTAAAAATCTCGCAAGGCTGGAATGCTCGATCAAGCAGAAGCTCTCGGCTGAGTATCGGCCCTCATCATTGCCGCTAGCAGTACCCTGTTTCTGACGCAGTACAGACAGTGTCTTCGAAAGGCTTAGGGGCTGTCTCAGCTGGTTGCATTGCTTGGATGCTGAGGTCCGTTATTTAGAAAAAGACAGATGGGAATTCAAGCCATGGCAGATAAGGAACAAGAGGGAGAGTTGTTGGAAGTTATCGAAGAAATCGACTGGGCAGACAAGAGAATGGTTGCTGAGCTGTTTTCGGTCCTTGAGGATTGGTGGACTGAACGAGAGGAGTCAAAGGCCCTCTTGAAGGTCGTGTGCGAAAAAATGGCGATAGATCCGATTGTTTTTCAGATATATCGAAATTGTCCGCCGCTTATCTACCTTATGGAGCCGCTGCGGAAAGGAGCGTCGGTTCGAACTGTAAAGAATAGATTCGCGATGTCAGAGGATGCTCGTGGCTGGTGGGATGCTTTACTTGTTATGCGTGTTCTTTTGAAATGTAATGGAATGATTCCCCATAGTCGACTGCTTCGTTGGCTAAGTCATCAGCTCGATTCACAGCGAGTCAGATCAGCCATAGCACTCCTCAGGCAAGTAGGGCTTGTTGAGACATTTACAGTGAAGGGGAATGATCCCATGAGGCCGATTGCATGGCATCGTTTAAATCCTGCTGGGTCCAGTTAGGATGCGACCCCAGTTTGAAGCTAATATTTGGTTTACGTGCTTAATTAGGAGTTTCGTCGGTCATGAGCAGGAAGCCGGGATAACAGGACGTCTGAACTTAAAATGAGTTTGGTAGTGTCAAGCTTATGAATGTTTCGATTGTTGTGCGGCTTCTATCTCTTTAAGTATTACAAGTACATTTTCTGCACGCTCTCGAACTTCAGCGAAAGCAAGGCGTAGATTCATATGTCGTGTCTCCCGATGAACTGCCTTCACATAGCCTTCAAGCGCAAAATCTCGGCACTTGAGGATGTTATAGACCACCCGACGATCCATCCAATACTCATATAAGAAACTGGCAGTTCGAGTGAGGCTATAGAGAGTGACTGCTACCGTTAGCAACCACAGCATGGCCAGCTCGCCTCCTTCCCTTATGCCGAATAGCCCTTCCCATAGGATTTTGGTTATCCCCAACGTTATTTCTCCAAAGGATTCCACAACCTTCCCCATCAACACAGCACCCAGCCAAACAAGAATCGCAAGCGAGTACAATCCTATGGAAAGATTCTTCCATTCTGTTGCATGGGGCCATTTGTTATCGGGCATTTAAGAAGACTCCTTTGTTGCAACCACTGGGGGAGGTGATCAACGTTCGGTTTTGACTAGCTGTAACCCTATTTCTGGCTACTTCCACATCCAAGCGGCATAAGGACCAACTTTTGTGGCTATCATTGAAGGTTGGAATAGTATGAATACAGAAACAGATGACGCTTCAGAAATAGTACCCGAACAAGATTCCCATTAACCGCCATGGACTATCGATCAATATTTGCGCAGGTAGTATAAATCTTCAACGATGTGACGAATCCACATGCTTAGACTTTCTCTCGAAATGGCCACTGGAATGGCCAGTGTTTCTTAACTTCCTTCTTTAGATCATCATGAAGCAGTGCATTGCGCTGAACGGTTTGTAGCATTCTGTCCCGGTCTTGTTCATTGACGATACTGTCCGCGACATCGACAATCGGCGGACCATCTTCATTTTCAGCCATTCTTCTTTCTCGCCACAGGTGTCTCGCCTTCCAAGGCCTTGGGCAATCTCCGATCTCTTTAAATGAAAGAGTGTTTGTCGCCGTGCTCATTAAGGTTGTGTCGACGGGCTAGGCCGTTCGATCTGCCTATTTACATGGATTCGTCTTCCGATTCTTCCAAGGTTGCAGAAAAAAGAGTCAAGGTGAGTGCTGAAGATATCCTTTCGGTTTGGTTCATTCCTTAAAAGAAGGCAATGTAAGGCAGGTGAATACTATAGTCTGTAGTCGATAGTATTTATCTGGGTAGGATCGTTGGCATGGTGGCCAGCGGGCAGACCCCTGAGATAATTTGGGGGGTAACGAGATTGCGTGCGTATTCCGACCCAAGCCGGCCACTGATTCCGACGCAAGTCGGCCACCCGTTCCGACGGAACGCGGCCACTGATCCCGAGACGAAGTCGGCCACTTTTTCGAGCCTTCTCGGAATCGGTGGCCGACTTCGTCGGAATATGCAATTGCGCGCATGCGCAGGCGTTTGGGCATTTCTCATGAGGAGCTGGCGTTCAGAGTGGAGGTTCATCGGACCTATATAAGTCAACTTGAACGGGGACTAAAGTCCCCTACTTTCAGAGTGATCCTGAAGCTATCGGAAGCGTTGAGGGTATCTGCGGGCAGGCTCATAGGAGAGGTGGAGAAACAGCTATGACTTGCGAGATATGCCGATGGCTAGTGCCAAAAGCCGGGATTTGATTTGAGCCACTTTTGAGACGTCTTACGCTAGTGCGTGGTTTCGCTATCTTCATCCATTACAGCAACTTAGCGATATTCGTCCAGTGATATAAAGTGGCGGGAAACCTGGCTAAAGCAGCTCTGTTATATGCCGGTTTTACGGCCACACATACCCCCTTATTCTTCTTTGTTGCATGTAAGTATTGCTGGGCTGGGCTCTCGGTCGCCAGAACCAAAACCAAGTAAGTTGACCTTCCACCAATAGGTCTAAGCCATTATGGCTCTTTCAACCAAGCGTTTGGCTTCATCCAGCTTAGTGCGTGCGGAGTTCTTCAATTCTCGGGCGTCTGTAACCATAGCGGCGAGGCGTTGCTGCCATGCGAGGTCTACCCTGCCGTTACCTTGACGCGGGAGGAAGACTTGGAACTGCTGAATATGCTCTGGATAAATCTCAAGCTGACCAGAAGAACCAGTCTGAAATTGGAGACTCTGCGCCAGCCCAGCAGGAGAATTAAGAAAGAGTGCGAGGTATTTGTAATGGCATAAATCAGGATCGGAACGCAAAATCGTTAGGTGGTTGTCGCATAGAGCAGGTAAGGTAGATTGATAAGGGGCCGCGCGCCCTAGGGTACCGCGACCGGTGGAGTTCAATAATACATCCCCACTCCGGACGCGCCCCTTCGCATTCGTCGGTTCTGCGTAGAAAGCACGCGTTGTTCTCTCTGACGGCGCAGGCTGGACGCCCAATGGCCGCACGGCCTTGCTGTCTACCACAGCAATTTCCCCGTTTTCGACGAGAAGCGGCTGTACACCTCGGGATGGCTTCTCACAGAATTGGCTGATTCTTAATGCGCCGGCTTTTTGCAATTGATGAGAAAGCCGCTTATGCCGCGGCTCGAAAAACTCGGCATCTGCACGAACTGCATTCAACACTTCCTTAAAGTCAGTTACATACGACAGTTCGTGAGGCTGTTGCTGCAATTCTTTCCAACCCAGTCGTTCGAGCAACTCTGCTTCAGCCTCTGGATAGAGCACATCGGCACGCCGTTTCTCTTTCGCTGCCTCGGACATTAACTCCTCTACTTTAATACGTAGGCCGTTACTGAAGCGCGGGACTGGAAAGCTCCGGATATCGGGAAGTACAACCCCCTGTTGAACCGAACCACGATTGCGGCGCAATAACAGGGCCTGTCCAGTGGGTGAAAGCAGATAGGCCACCAGCAGTGCGGCACTTATCCCGTATGGGCGGAGAATTGCCAGCTTGCAGCTACAACTCAACCGATCATACTTCTCAGTGACGAGCGCAACTGGTCCAACAGATCCAATAACTGATAGCAGCACATCACCAGGAAAGACCTGTGCTCGCTTAATATCAGAATAGACGCTAGGAGGTATATACGTGGGTTCTGCATCATCCACGAACGCATCCGCAACCTCTGCGCCTTTAAGATAGCGCACACCCGAACTGCGGAAATAACCAGCGATGGAAACGTGGTTCCCATCGGAAATGGTAGCTACGCTTTCGAGTGTACGGGGCTTCAGCGCCGCTACACGCCGTTCAGCTTCTTGCAGCTCTGGCCGGTAACACTCTGCATCAAAGCGATAGTCCAGCAATTGATTGATCTCAACTGTTGCAACAATAGCCATAGCTAATTTTCAGCCAAGAAATGGAGCCCTTCTTTTTGTCCCCACTTTACAAAGGCATTAGCGATGTCGTCGAGATCATGATCGATGGCCGCGGGGCGCCCGCTCTCAGTAACGGGAACGCCGTCCTCATCTATCTGGATGCCCTTGTCGTCCGTTTTAAATTCGTATTCTCCACTGTTGTTTTTCCCACTCCGCTGACTCGTCGCCATAAACACAGGATAGTTTTGAAGAAGTTCACCCCCATCATCTCCCCACTTTTGAAGGAAAACGACACTTGTCTTAGTGCCTGTGAACGGTTTAAAGGAATTTACATGTAAACCAATGACTCCGAGCAAACGCGCGCGTCCAGCCATATAGGCACGAAGCGCACGAGTTCCTAGATTATTTAAATTGCCCTGAGGAAGTACAATTGCCATGCGGCCACCAGGCTTAAGGAGATCTAGACATCTCTCAACAAACAGTATGTCGCGTTTCATTCCGCCTACTTTCCTCAATTTCTTAGATTTCTGCGGTTTCTCAGGTTCAGATTCCTCGCTGCCCCCCTTTGCTTCCTCTTCCTCGGATTCCTCTTCTTCGACTAAGGCACCAGTGACAGCAAGCTCGTAAAGATCGAAGGCGGCAAGTTGAGCCAGAGGTGGCCCCGGTTGGTTAGACAGAATGTTTTCTTTCTTAGGTGGAGCCTGGCGGTGTTTGACCCGCCCCGCAAATGTAGACCGATCGAGACCTGAGGATTTGGCCTGGGCGTGATCGGTTTAAGCCGCCTATGCGGCGATGCGAACCTAGCATAGCTCACGTGACGGTCTCCAATAATTCAGGGGACTCGCCGGCGGTATTGTCGGTCATGGCCCACTCCGCCGCAAAGGCTGCCGGTGCCTGATCTTCCAGTGCACTGTGTGGGCGGCAGAGATTGTAGTCTGCCTGCCACCGCGCCAACGTCTCCCGCGCACCGTCAAGCGTGAAGAAGACTTCCACATTCAGACATTCATCGCGAAGCCGCCCATTAAAACTCTCGATGAACCCATTCTCGACCGGCTTGCCTGGTCGAATAAAGTCGAGGTGAATGTCGTGGCGATAGGCCCAGGCATCCATGACGCGACTGGCAAATTCGCTGCCATAGTATAAGCGGAAGCGAGACCATACGCAGTTTATCTCTCCTCTAGAATGCAGGGATCCATTCACTCTAGCAGGAGGGAGACCTATGAGCCCCACGTTGGAGTCCTCGACAGGAGTCATCTTC
>WIAF01000016.1 GCA_014055465.1 Nitrospira sp. CR1.1 | reverse complement strand
GCTGAGAATCCGTCGCGGGGCTTACAACCGCATCGGCCACCTGGCTGGATCAAACGTGCATCCTTATACCAATCTGGATTTCTGGAGTCAAGCCTTGAAAAGATCTTTTTAATATCGCAGAGTATTTCTTATGGAAAATTGGCTCAGCTTAAAACGACGAAGCCTCTTCAAACTCACTGGAATTGCGGCTGCCGCCGGCCTCACGGGTGGCTGCGACGGAGTCGGATCTTTTTTCGGCCGGATGTTTGCCGTACCCCCTCGCGAGACCAACTATTTCACGGAAAATAAAAAGTTCTACGTGGTGAACTATTCCGATTCGCCATTTAACGTCTCACGCGATCTCCGACAAGATGAATGGCGATTGTCGGTAAAGGGCGAAGTGAAGAAACCCCTGTCCCTGGATTGGCGAGGCTTATTAAACCGCGAAAATTTTGAGCAAATATCCACGCTCATGTGCATTGACACCTTGCCCGGAGGAGATAGCCTTGGCAACGCACGCTGGCGCGGGATTTCCTTAAAAAAACTACTTCGAGAAGCAGAAGTCGATGAAGAGACGACGCGAGATATCGTGCTGCGCGGCGCGGATGCCTACGACGACAGCATTCCGCTCGCACGTGCGATGCAGGACGACGTCATGCTCGCGTTCTTGATGAACGGCGAGAAATTACCGAAGGAGCACGGATTTCCGCTGCGCCTGTTGGTTCCGGGACTGTATGGCATCAAGAATGTGAAGTGGATCGTTGAAATTGAAGCCTACGCTGGAGATTATAAAGGCTACTGGCAGCGGAAGGGGTGGACCGATGATGGAACCATCAAGACATTTTCTCGCATCGATTCGCCGGGGCACTACCAAACATTGCGCGGCGCCGAACAGCGATTTCGCGGCATCGCATTTGGCGGACCGAACTCCATCAGCCGGGTGGAAATCAGCCTGGATGCCGCACGAACCTGGGACTCCTGCGAAATTGAAACACCCATGTCACCCTATTCATGGGTCATCTGGAATTATACGTGGCGTCCACAAAAACGCGGCAAGTATCAGGTTGCCGTCCGTGCCGTCGACAGCAAGGGCCAACTACAAATTGCTGAATTGATCCGGCCACAACCGGCCGGCTCGAGTGGATTACACACGATTATTGCGGATGTGGACAGCCTGTAACTGAGAAGCAGTGCGCCTGCGTAGTTTCCCGATCTCTGGCAAATCCGAATCCGGACATCACAGGCCTCACCGCGCAAACGATAGTCCAAGACCTGGGCGGCCGTGGAAAAAGTTTTCCGTAAGACGCCCGCCCCTGCCGAACATGAGCGGTGGCTCGCAAAGATCGTATTCAAGCAAATGCGTACCGAACGCTCCCTCCTGAGCCATCACGATGTCCCGATACCGGTCAACCACGACAAGCGCCGCTCTCGTGAGGATACTGGTTTCTCCCACCTGAGCACCGACGATAATTGGGATACCCAGCGCCTTGGCTTGTGCCGCCACTGTGAGTGCCCGCAGAAGCCCGCCCATCTTTGACACACGGATATTCACGATCCACAACGAGGGTTCGCCTTGAATCATCGAGAACTGCCCACCCTTCATAAAACTCTCGTCCAGAATAATCGGCAAGCCACATTGCTGGGAAAGCGTCCGACATCCCTCGAAGTCGCCTACCCGCAACGGCTCTTCCAGTGCCAGGAATGGGCCATTTAACCGCTGAATATACGCACAAGCTTCACCCACCTGTTGCCAGCGATTATTGGCATCAAGGCGCACGCGGAGGCTCGGCGTACCCGCAGCCTTGAGCCGCTCGACTCGCTGCAGGTCAGCCTGCGCATCCCCTGTGACCTTCAACTTGAAGTCGGCAAACCCTACGGCCAGATACTGATGCAGTTGTTTTTCGAACGAGGGCAAATTCTCCGCGCCCAATACCGCCGAGTATTGAAAGGGCCCGGGGAACCGGCTCCCGCCAAGTATCACCTCGATGGGCTGTTCCGCCTCTTTCCCCAACAGATCCAGCCAGGCGATCTCAACGGCACACCAGGCTGCCGGGTTTCGATCGATCAGATCGGCGTGCGCGGTCACCCACGCCCGAAGATCATCGACCGTAGAAAACTGCAACCATTCGATCTGATGCTGACAGAAAAACTCTTGCGCACCAGCCACGGTTTCCCCTGTGACATAATGCCGCGGACAGCCCTCCCCTATCCCAACCAGCCCACGAGAAGACTCGGCCCTGACAAGCACCGCTTCGGTCTTGATCCGTGCAGCCGAAGCATGCGTAAAGGCCTGCCGAAAAGGGATTTCCAACGATGTCATGGTTAAGCTACGGAGCTGCATCACACCATCATCTCCCGTGTCCCTCGAAATCGAACGTACATTCATGGGCATATTGCAACCGGATGAGCTTAAACTGCGCCTCTCGCTGCCCCTTGTTCACGCAATGTTGCCGATAGGCTTCCCCGGCGCCCAGGTGCAAATGGAGCACACGAAGCGGCTGCAGTCGCCCGCTCGCCCGCTTCGCCTTGAATTCAATATTCAACGACGATAGTCGCTCCTCCAGGGAAGGCCCTAAATCAACTGGTGGTGAGGCATGTTCCACACACAGGGTGTAGCGCACATTCTCGACATCGGCCAACATGACGAAAAAATCCGACATCACTCCCCGCGCCTTCAGAACCTGCTCCACCGCCTCGATGGCCTGATGCTCATAGAGCTTTTCCCCCGTGATATTCGTAACCCCCTTCCCTTTTTGCACAAAACGGATCGTGGGCGTTCGATTGAACGACCCCGTCACCTCAACGAGGTCGTTCATCGCATACCGGTACAGACCGTTTGGCGTCGTGACGATCACCGCATACTTGCGCCCCTCTTGAATCTGATGGAGCAAGACTGGTTCAGAGCCTGACGCTTCGTCACCGACCTCCATAAACTCGAACAGATTCTCATGCAGGGTCGGCACGCATCGGTTGTTCAGCACGTCTACATTCACCGTCCCCAAACACTCGCTGGAGAGATAACCCATTTCAATGATTCTGGCCGGTTGCGGCAAGAGCGATCGCAGCTTAGAAAGCAACACACCACAGTTTCCACCCGTCCAAGTCACCACCGCCTGCAAGTTCGGCCAGAGAGTCGCACAATCGAGACGTGCCTCCTGCCCAACGAGTGTCCGAAGCCACGACAAGCGCGCGGAACTTACGGAAGGCTGCGTGGATCGCAGCAGAAAACCCGGCCGCGGCCTGCCAGACAAGGCCTCCAGCAATGTCGCGTACTCCGAGCGAATCACCTCCAGCAACTTCAAAATCGTCGATGGATTGGGCGTGGCCAGCACGGAAAGAAACGGATCCGCCAAGGCTCTGACTGCAATGCTGAGATAGCGCTGCCGATAATCCTCCCCCGTCGGAGCCCCGTCTCGAAGCAGGCTTTTTCTCCGAATAGCAGCAGGCAAACAATCGAACATCAATCCTGACATCGAGCCGAACGGCGTGCCACCCGGCAAGTGGCCTTCGATGGTTTGTCCGTTGATCACCAGCACACTTCCTTGATAAATGGCCGGTACCCCCTGCCATTGCGCATAGGCAAACAGCCGTTGATAGCGACGAATCGCACCGACGGTTTCCTTGAGGATCGGGATGTGCTTCGGCACCCCCGTCGTCCCGCTGGTTTGAGTAAAGAGGATAGGCTGGCCGGTGGTGAGAAGCGGCTCCCTGTTCTTCTCCTGCGCCTCAATGGCAGGCCGCAGGTCTTCATACGTACACACCGGCACCTCTCGGGCAAACTCCTCGTAGGTACGCAACGTGCCAAACCGATGCGTAAGCCCGAACGCCGCGCCTGCCTGTCGGGTCAGAATATCCCGAAGAACAGCCTGCTGAGTCAGTTCCGGGCAATAGGTCTGGGCAATAAACGGATTCCAATCGCGATACTTCGCGAGGGTCAGTGACAGCGACAAGGCAGGATCATTGAGGAATCTGAACATCCCGGCGCTCATAGGGTCTGCTTATCAAGGCCAGGAGTGAAGGGCGCACTCATCTGTGCCACGAAGCCGCCCGGGTACCGCCGGTTCACTAATCCCAGCGTTTCGACTTCCCGGTTCGGCGGCAGGTAACGGGACCCGAAGACGACATCCCAAACAATCAGATGATTGCCGTAATTATGATTCGACTCCTCTTTGAGCCTGGAGTGGTGCCATCGGTGTAGTTCCGGCCCGCTGACCACATAGTTCAGCCATCCCAGCCGTACATCCACGTTGGAATGTTGAAAAAACCCGTTCACGGCATACCACACAAAGTACAGACTCAACACATCCTCCTGAACACTGAGCGCGATGAACGGCAGCGCATCCAATACGAATTGAAGACTCTTATCGACGGGATGAAACCGGCCTACGTTGAGCGTGTAGAGCCTCTGCGGGGAATGATGCACCGCATGAAAGCGCCAGAGGCGCTCCCACTCATGACTGATGCGATGCAGCCAATACCGCATGGCGTCGACCGTCAGCACCATCAACACCGTCTGGGCCGGCACCGGCCAGCCTTTGGGCCACCACGAAGAGAGGCCCCAACCCCGTCCGTCAAAGACTTCAAAGATCACGAATGCCGACGCCATGGCCAACGCCTTCGGCAGAACAACATGTACAAGCGCCAGGAACGTTGAATCCTGAAGGACCTCAGTCCGCGAGGGTCGCCAGCCGGATCGATACGGCAACCTACCCTCAAGCGCCATGACCACCAACGTCCCCAGGGTAACCGGCACATAGGTAGCCAGTAGGACTCCCGCTCCCTGCCGGAGCAGCGCCATGTTGCCGATCATGCAGGCCAGCAACAGCGCGGGATACGCCCCATATCGAAGCAGCGTGATCACGCAGGATCTCCCGGTGGAACAGCGACCGACTCTCCGCCTCTTGCCGAATGAAAGAAGCCGCAGACGACCACGAATCCGGCCAACACCAGATGAAACAGCGCCGGAACGATGGCGCCAAACCAATAGTGATCCGGAGCCATGGTGAGCCCGATCAACAGCCGTAGCCCCATTGCGATGAAATAAATCCAACCAAAGATCAGAAGGAGCCGCCCCTTCTTGCCAGAAGGAACAACGGTTCCGGACAGAAAACTCCACACCACACGAGCGCAGGCGATGAGAATGATGATCTGGAATACAACCAGCAGCGGATACGGGATGGCCCCGCTCTGCCAGATTTCAAATGATGGAAGAGCGGTAACCGGCGAGAACGCTTGAACAAGCTGCGCCACCACACGGAAGAGAAACAGGAGCAACAGTCCTAGAAGCAACCAACCATAGGGCCGAGAGCCGCGCCGACAGGAACTTGTATCAGCCATAGCCCCCTTATTCTATGTCGCATCCAAGTGCAGACAAGAAAAAAGGGATTCTTCAAGTATTCAACGGGCGACTTCGGATGAGTCGGAAGGAGTTCGGACCATGGCGGGAACGTTTAGATTATTGGCGGAAAGCGGGTGCGGCGGACATCATCCTCTACCGACCTCCCCCATCCGCGCGGACACTGGAAAAAGTAGCGGCAAACAATTCCACCATGGCTCGCACGCCTTTTCGGACCGCGTCGGACACTTCATCCTTCGGTCCATATCCGAGAATCGCCTGGTTCCACAAGCTCCCGGGTATCTTCTGCGCCGTATAGGAACCCGCATTGCAATCCACATGATAGGCAGCGATATACTGGTCACCCACCGTCCACACTTCGCAGGTAAAAAAACCCAGTTGATTGAGTCGTTCGGACGCATCGGAAGACGGACCGCTTGATCCTTCAAGAGCAATTCCCGGCACCTTGTTCAGAAGTGTCACCCTGGTCACATCGGTTAATTCAGCCGCGCTGATACCGAGCTTCTCAGCCGTTCCTTGCGTCTGCACCTCGACCGCGACAAACTTTTTGATGTGCCGCATGTCGGCGAGGGCAACGGACTCCGGATTCGCACCCAGCACCGGCGTTGAAGGCAAGAGGCCGATACCCAGCAGCAGAAGAACGGACCAACGACCCCTCACACTCGCACAATCCCGCATGATCAATCCCCCCATCCGCCAGAGCGATTCAACCGGTCAAGCTCCCGGTTCACTCGCCTGATATACCTCAGCTCGGCTCTCCATATCCAGTTCGCCGCTCGGATCGGTCCCAATACGCAGTGGGAAGACTACGCAGGACGGATCCGGAAACCGCTCCAGGTTTCACAAGCCCGGGTCAGTACCGAATGGTTCCGGGCATGGCGTCATACTCGCGAAACACGCGCCGAGCCTCCTCCGCCAGCACCTGTGCCTCGGGAATCTCGCGTTGGTGCGGGGAGCAGGTCAACTGTCGGTAAAAGACCTCATCGTCAAAGCCGATCGCAGCCGTATCCTTGACGCTGTTCCCATAAAACACACGATCGAGACGCGCCCAATAGGTCGCGCCCAAACACATCGGGCACGGTTGAGCGCTGGCGTAGAGGTCACAACCTGTGAGAGTGAATGAGCCCAATGACCGGGCTGCGGCGCGTATCGCCTCCATCTCGGCATGAGCCGTGGGGTCCTTGGCGCCTACCACACGATTCCACCCTTCTCCGACGATCCTTCCCCCCATCGCGATAACCGCCCCGAAGGGACCGCCGTCTCCAGCCCTCATCCCGTGGCGACTCAATTCGATGGCTCTCCGCATCATCTGCTCAGTCAATTCCTGGTTGAACGACCGCTCCTGCCTACGCCGGTCTGCCGCCAGGCCGTCTTCATCGAACATGGCTTCTCCTATCCTATGACAATCATGGTAACCACGGTCAGCTCCTTGATGAGCCATCAGCAGGCACATAGGCTCTCACGTCGTCTCAGTGCGCGACTGCCTGCCCCTTACCCGTGACCGCTCATCACGTCCCGCTTCGTTGAAATCTCATAGGTTGACCCTTCGGCCCTCAGTGCCCATGTTTGCTCTTATGAACCGGCAAGTTCCGCCATTTCCTGCGCGGTAAGATCCCGCCAGTGACCGGGCTGGAGATCTCCCACGGTAATCGGTCCGATCGCCACACGCACAAGCCGTAACGTCGGATGACCGACCACAGCCGTCATGCGCCTGACCTGCCGGTTCATCCCTTCACGCAACGTGAGTTCCAGCCACGCGGTCGGCACATGCTTGCGGAATCGAATCGGAACAGGCCGATCAGGTAGACAGGGAGGAGCGGGCAGCAACCGGGCTCGCGCGGGCCGCGTGCGGGTTCCGGCAATCACCACCCCATTCTCCAGCTGCGCCAAGGCAGCGGGGCCAGGCACGCGCTCAACCTGCACCACGTAGATTTTGGGAAGATGGTGTCGAGGATCGGTAATGTGATGGGCCAAGCGGCCGTCTGAAGTCAATAACAGTAACCCTTCGCTGTCCAAGTCCAATCGACCCGCGGGGTAGACGTCGGGCACATCCACATACGCGCTCAACGTAGGCCGCCCCTCAGGATCGGTAAAACAGGGCAACACGCCGTAGGGTTTGTACAAGGCAAGGGCTCGACCGACGCGGGACAGGGTCATGCCCATGGATGATCCACCTGCCCGTCACGACTGATTCGCGGCCATGGCACAGGGTGTGGGGAAAGGAAAGGCACAGCACGGCGCGTGACTGGGGAGAGATACTGACGCGATGCTTCAATCCTCGAACTAATCGAGTCGCCTAAACCGGGCCGCATATTCCTCGGGAGGGACCGAAGTGCTCCAAAACGCAGACTTGCTCTGGTTGAGGATTCGGGTTTTGACGAGCAGGCTCCCGTCTCCCTCCACGGTCAATTCCTGGGCGAATTCGGAAATATTGCGAAGCGGTTCTTCGGCCACGCCGCCCTCCGCGCGGGTTCGATGAATCCGGATCCGGTTGTGCTCACACACCACCCGGTCCTCCGGCTGCAAATCCAACTGATGGGCGGTAATGGCGCCATCATAGCGGTTGACCAGCTCCAGCGTGTCGTCATGCACCAATTCTACGCGTACGGACTCCTGCGTCAGATCCGCGGGCGCGGCCACGCCCAACATCGCATTCAGCGTGAGTTTATTATCCCGGTTCCGATAAAAACTCATCGACCCGGGGAGAGCCTCTCCTTGCAGTTCATACATTCCACCGATCTTGGGACATTCCGGCCAGGCGAGGCTGGGCTTCAAGGTAGGCGGCAGAGTCGTAACCGGCGCCGGCCGGCATCCGGACAGACTCAATAGGACAATCAACGCCACTGAGAACCGCGGCATCAGCTTCGAATTCCGGTGACGATCGATAGAGAGACGCGACAACATGATTTCAGTCTAGCGAAGCGCTCCCAGGCCTGTCTAGTCAGAAGATGGCAGAACGGGAGGCTGTTCCGAATTGTCCACATTCAAGCGTTACACTCAGACAGCAACATCCGTGCACTGCCGCTTATGCCTTGATGAACGGCCGCAAATGTGGTTCCATCGGCTGGGGCATCTCCTGATTCCCCTACAATCGTCCGTCCTCAGTCGCAACCAAGGAGTCCAACCATGCGATGGCAAGGCCAGCGGGAGAGTCAGAACATCGAGGATCGTCGAGGCATGGGTGCGGCTCGTTCAGGCGCGGGCATAGGGTTGGGCGGGCTCGTGTTAGTCCTGGCCGTCAGCTTTCTCACGGGGACCAATCCACTCTCCCTCCTCAATCTCCTCACCGGCGTGCAGGAGATCACCGGTCCGGCTGAACCAGACCGCCAGGGACCAACCGGTGCGCCAAGCGACAGCCTGGGGAAGTTCGCCTCCGTAGTCCTGGCCGATACGGAAGACACCTGGCGCGCGCTGCTCCCGCAAATGGGCAGCGCCTATGAAGACCCGCAGCTGGTGCTCTTCACGGGGGCCGTGCGGTCCGCCTGCGGGACCGCCTCCGCCGCCGTGGGCCCCTTCTACTGTCCCGGCGATCACAAGGTCTATCTGGATCTCTCGTTTTTTCAGGAATTGGCCCGGCGGCTCGGTGCGCCGGGCGACTTTGCCCAGGCCTATGTGATCGCACATGAGATCGGACACCATGTTCAGAATCTGCTCGGCATCGCCGGCCAGGTGACTCGTGCGCAACAACGCAGCTCCCCTGCTGAACGCAATGCACTGTCTGTCCGGATGGAATTACAAGCCGATTGTTTTGCGGGTGTGTGGGGATACCATGCCAGACAGAATCGCCAGCTCATCGAACCCGGCGATTTTGAGGACGGGCTGCACGCCGCCGCGGCTATTGGCGACGATCGCCTTCAGCAAATGGGGCAAGGTCACGTGCAACCGGAGAGCTGGACGCACGGATCATCCGAGCAACGGGTGGCATGGCTCCGGCGCGGTCTCCAGTCAGGCGATCCTCAGGTATGCGATACCTTTGCAGGCGGGCGATCCTAGGGGAATGCGAGGCGCTGGCCGTTCGCGAGCCATCGATACCCTGGCACGCCTGCGGGAAGGCGCCAGCGGCTGCTGCCACCGCCGCGGTCTATCGGGAAATTCCGGAATACTTACCCGCGAGGGAACTAAAATCCGATACTGATGCCACCGCCACTGCGGCTGCCGCCGCCGAATCCAACACCACCGAATACGTTCCACCAGGGACCAGACACCGGATGCTCATCTGCCCGTTTGGCATCCCACCGATGAAGATGCTTCACGTCCAGCGTGGGAAAACGATAGTCTGCCTCATCCATTTTTTCGATTGAGCTTCCCGTGACTTCTCCAATAATCGTCACCCTGGCGCCTTCAGCAATCGTGGCTGGATCGAGAAACTCCTTCTGTAAAGCAAGAAACCGGCCTTTGGATTCCATCCGATTGGTGACGGGTTCCTGATCGCCATCCAGAGGCAGCTGCAACACTTCCAGCTGTGTTCCACCTTTCAACGCCTTGGCCCTCAGGACTTCTCCTCCGACAACGATCACCTTCCCGCGATGTGAATCCGGTGCTTCCACGATCTCACTGAACGTAACCGTCTTATCAACCTGCGGTTGGAGTGCCTCTGGAACGACCGGCGTCGCACAACCGGCAAACACGACCACCATTCCAATGATCACCCTCTGAAAACAGCGCTTCATCATAAAGTCAGTATAGCCCGCCTCGATCGGCGATGCTATCACACAGGGCCGAAACCCGATTTCTTCCTGCCTCGCCACTGGTTTATACTGCACAGACCTGACGGCATCTACACGAAAGGAACGGTTTGTATGTCACGCTTCCCGCTTCGTTACGCCAACCAACTCACGCGTTACACAGTCCTGACGATCGCATCCATCTCATTCCTTACAGGTCTTTTCACCACCCAGGCCTCGGCGTTTGATGCTACGGCACTGGATCGCGCCAAACTGGCGACCATCGGAGTTCTTGAAGATACGCAAGATCAGCGCACGCCGGACAAACCGGGCAAGATTCTGGTGCGCGGCACCGGCTTTCACCTGCGCGACGGCTACATCGTCACCGCCCGCCATGCGGCTGAAAAACAGGACGTGACGACTGGAACCGTTATCCAGAAACAAATCCATGTGTTGACGACCGACCTCCACGAGATTCCTGCGGATCTCGTCGGTGATAGCGCCTTCATGGACGTCGTCGTCTACCGCGTTGCCGAAGCGCATCGTGCCAAGCTCCTCGCCACCGTCTCATTCGCTCCCGGTGAGGTGCAGCCAGGCCAGGACGTGTTCACTGTCGGGTATCCCATGGGCTGGGGGCCGACCATGTCGTTCGGTCACCTGGGCAATACCAACACATTCCTCCAGACGGTTGATACCCGCCTGATTCAAGCAGATGTCGCTGCTTGCAGCGGCAACTCCGGCGGGGGACTCTTCAACAGCAAAGGTGAGGTCGTGGGTATCATGCATGCCATCATACAAACGGAACGCGACGATTCCACTGCCCATTGCAGTCGCATGGCGTTTGCGATTCCGGCGCTCCTGGCTGAACGCATCGTCACGGCCGCCCTGGACGGCAAACCGCTCACCTTCTCCAAAATGGGCATTCATATGGTCGCAGTCAAGGACGGCACCCGGTGGCGCATGGCGGTAAAAGACGTCATGGAACCTGCCAAGGCCGCCGGCATTCAGAAGCACGACATCATTATCGCCGTGGACGACACCGACATTCAGGACGCCGCGCACTTGAAGAACTACTTGATCGAACGGACCAAGCCCGGCCAACAAGTGAGCGTGAAGGTCCGCCGCATCGACACCAATCTGACGTTTACGGTGACGTTGGGTGGCGGGTAGCCAGATCTTAGACGGGATACCCAGATAGCATGCGGTACCGACCGTCGGCCTAAGCGAACACGATGGGCTGTCGAAGAAGGGGCTCTTGTAGTCGTCGGTGAGCAGATCAGAGTTCTCGGCTGGGAAATCCTGCCCCTCCAAGGAGGTCACGCGATTGGTCTCAGGCAGAATTTTGTGCGGATGATGCGTAGCGAGCAACCGAACGGGGCTTCGTCCTCTGTCCCGCTCCCGCATAGTCGCAGCAGGGCTCACATCGCTCTGGATTCGCTTCCATCGGCTTTGGCATACATGTCTTCGAATTGCTGAAGACGTCACCTACAGCGAGCGCTATCAGGACTTTTCAAGGAAACTCGCCTTCAATTTTTGAAACCATCCGCTTCCCCATACCTTGAGTTGCTGGACATACGCGACTTTTTCGGGATACCTATTGATATATCCAACAAACCAATCACTTTCTCGCCAACTTGCAACCGGAGGCGTCGAGATTCCCTCTTCCTCTGGATTGAAGTAATAGATCGCGTTGAGATAGCCATTCTTATCGGCCAACCGAAAGTGAGCCGAAACGAGGGTGTGCGGAAGCTGCACGTGACGTATCGCCAAATCACCTATTGCCGCACGCAACAAAGGATGCTCAGCCGACTGGTGCCAGGCCTTCACATCGTTATGATTGATCGACCAACATTCTTGGAAACCAAACTCTTCATTCGACCGAGTCTCAATATGCACAAGATTCTTCCGCAGACAGTGACCGTACTGACGATAGCCGGTCCCAACTTTTCTCGTCGATTCGGTGCCAATGAATACCACCGCCCCTGCCAACTGCTGCCCCACGATATGCGCAAGAAAGATCGCATCTGCACCATCCCCTCCGACTCCAGCCATGGTATAGGCCGACACAACCCATTCGCCGCTGGGTAACGGCATTTGCCGTCCCTTGAACGGGACCGTACCTGAATAGGTTCGTCCCACCATTCTCCCAGCCACACTCATACCAGCTGGAGATGGCGATACCAGTGAAGCATTAGGCATCACGGGGACAATCACTTGCTCGGAAGTTTGTTTCAAACTTGAGCCTGCTCCACCTGCAAACATCTTCTGAGGAGGATCTCTTTCGCTATGAACATGGTCATAGCGAACATATCCTTCAGGTAATGAAAACATGAACTGCGACCGTCCGAAGTTGGCCACCCACGAATCAGACTCTCCACTCGCTCCAAGGGACGGAGAAGCCACAGTCACAAACGGGACATACTCCTTTCCCACATCAAGTCGAAGGCCTGAGCCTCGCTCCGGAGGACCTGATACCCAATCCCCGTTTACATGAAAGTAGAACTGCCCCTTATCGAGATCGACAGCGAACCCTATGAGATCACCATCTTTAAAGCTTTTCTGTTGGCCCCATCCGATCGCCTGAACCTGCATACTCACCCTTTCGCGAGCAGTTGTGACTTCTGCGCCAACCTGAACAATTCCGGCGTTGGTCCATGTCCCGGGATAGGCTGCGCCAACGGCTGTTTGGAGGCGCACCTCATAATAATATTTTCCAGCTGCGTAGGATTGCGACGCTCGAAACGTGGACATCGCCCCGGCGCAACAGTAGGTGGCGGTCAATCCATCTCCCTTGATGGTCCCACCTAAGCTGGAACGAAATATGACAGAGGCCGTCTGAGGCTCGGAAGGATTCGCAGGTGAATGGGCATCAGCGGCAATCTGCGTCAGGGGGCCGTTAGACTTAGGCACCGGCACGGTGGCTTGTTCTCGATCAGGACCAAGAGAACGTGCCTCGGGCGCTTTGACAGGTGGAACAGTATAGTGAGCAGTTGTTTCTGCGTGCTGTATGGTTCGACGAGTTGCCGGCAGGGAAAACAAAACGAGTAATGCCGTACAGAAGACCCCTCCATAGGCAGAAAGACGCCACAGCGCCGCTCGCTTCCACAATGCATGAGAGGCGCCCAAGTATGACTGCCGATTGCTCCTCACAGAGAAAGGCATCTGACTCGTGGAGGAGGTGCGGCCTGCCATCATTACGCCGCGTGCTGTTTGGACGGCACCGCCACCACCGCACCATTTCGTTCAACCAGGCTTATACAAGTCACGCCCTTCTGACGAGCGCTAATCAAGGAGTCGGCAATCATTTCCTCGAGGGCGCGAACAAGGTCCCGCGACGACCCCGCAGCCCCCAATTTTCCGTGCCGCTTCATCAGATCCAGGAGCACGGTCGGATCAATTCCTCTCTCCGCTACTTTTAGGCCATATCCCTGTATCATGCGCTCGATTTCCAATGCACCCACCCGAGCTACGTCAAGACCGGAGATGGGTTTAAAGACGAAGATTCGGTCGATCCGGTTCAATACCTCCGGCGCAAACCCTGCTTCTCGCAGAGCATGCGTCGCCACGCGACGCAGTTCGTCCGAATCATGCTCGAACTGAGCCGACAACTCCTGCAGCGATTCGGTCGCCGCATTGGTGGTCAATAGAAAAATTGATAATGTCGTCGGAATCTGCTTCCCGTCAGACGCTTCCGTAATAAATCCATCGTTCCATGCCGTAAGGAAATTCTTGTGAACCTCCGGATGCGCCTTTTCAAACTCATCCAGGAGTACGACGGTGTCGGGCACATCGCGCAAGGCCGCGGTCAATCGCCCATAAGAATCGGAACCAACATAACCCTTTGTCGAGCCGAACAATTGCGTCGATGCCGCACTGCCACGAGAAAACTGGCTCATGTCGAGATGGAGCAGCTTGCGCCCTAACTCGGCGGCCAGTCGTTTTCCCAAATAGGTTTTCCCTGTTCCTGGAGGTCCGGCGAGCAGAAACACCCCGACGGGCTTCCCGCGTTGCTTCAATGCCGATCGCCGCCTGATCTGCGCCGCAAGATCCTCACAGACCTGATCCTGTCCGATGATCGCCTGCTTCAGCGACCGGCCAAGCCGCTTCGCATCGATAAATGTCGGCTCGACCTCTTCTGCAAGTTTCTGTTGTAGCGTCTCCTTATTGGTCAGACGATCGAGAATATCCATCAGTCGTTTCCTTGTTAGCAGAGATGGTGGTAATCGCCCGGCCTCATGAAAAATTCCCAGCAGGAACAAACCCCAAAAGGCAACGGCCGATGCAAACAGATACCAGACATGCGCTTCAAGATAGCCGCTTCCCGTCGCGAAGGCCTGCTTAATTGTGACCGGAGACGGACCGAACTGGGCCCACAGCTGAAAGACCGCCGCCACCAGCATGAAAAAGAACATGAGCGGCACGTAGCGATTGAGAATGGAGAGGACACGTTGCATCGATGGTCCTAAGGAATGCTGACGGGAATTCCGATTACTTGCCCCTCGCTCATAATAGGTAACGCCACCGGGCTTGTGCCAGACGCGACTCCCACCGTAATTCCTCCACCGCCATCCCGTATTCCGGCAATATTCACGACTCCGCGTTGCGGAACCGGAACGGCGAAGGTGACCGGCGACTTGGACAACGTGATCGTGCGGGAGTAGCCTTCACTGTCGAGACGGACCATATCCGAATCCATCGCGTCGGTGTCCCACAACGTGATCCATGCGAGGGGGATTGTCTGGGCGTCTTCCTGAACCAGCTGCTTCGGCATCATGGCCGGTGGCGGTCCTGCTTCCGATTCCGACTTAGGAATATGGGACGGCATGACTTGCTCCATCAAGCGATCTTGCTCTGCGGGTGGAAGGTTCAGAGACCTGAGCGCATCCTGTAGCTCCGTAAGAGCCACGCGTGTCAACTGGATCGGCCCTAGTGCTAAAAATGTTCGGCGGCGTTCGGCTGACTGTTGTTCGTTGACCTGATCAACCTCCGTGCCTGGGAAAATTCCAACGAGTCCCGTAAACCGCTCGACCCCCAATCCCACCACTGCCAGTAGACCAAGTGTAATGGCGAATAAGCCCATCCGCGACATCCGGTCGCCGCGACCTTCAAGAAGAGGCTTCGGGACATCTTCCTGAACCAAGTTCCTCTCAGTGGACTGCATGACAAAACTATACAACAGCCAGAAAGACCGCCCTAGGAGAAAGCAGTTTTGGACTGGATTTATCAGGAAGATTAAGAACGATATTCGTCCCTGAATGGCTTTGAATGCCTAGACCCGCACACGAGATCTTTGCTGGCAAGAACCGACTCACTAAGCGCGCAGAGTGGCAATTCTACGTTCGCACGCCTAAGGGAGAACTTGGAGTGTTTTCTTATCCTGGCAGCGCTTGATACCAGCCGTTGGCTCTCACCAGCGTCACTGGCTGGTCGAAGAGCCGGCTGAGATTCACATCCGTGAGCAGATTTGCTTTGGCACCATCGGCGACGACTTCGCCATCTTTGAGCAGAACCACGCGTTCGATCTCCGGTGGAATTTCGTGCAAATGATGCGTCACCAGCAAAATCGTTTTCCCTTTGCGGATCTGCGCGCGAAGAAGGTCGAGATATTGAACGCAGGCCTTCAGGTCGAGCCCGCTCGTCGGCTCATCCAGCACGAGCACAGACGGATCATGCACGAGAGCACGCCCCAACAAGAACCGCCGTTGCTCGCCTGTCGAAAGATGGCCAAAGGTGCGGCCGGCTAAGTGATCAATCCGTAATTCTCGCATCACTTCTTGCGCACGAGCAATCTGATCACGGCTGAAAGTCTGGTGTTCATAGGTATCGTTGCTGGCATAGAAGCCGGACAGAATGACATTCATGCCTTCGGCACAGATCAGGTAGTCCCGCTGCAAGTCGTGAGACACCATCCCCAACTGCTTCCGCACATCCCAGACGTTCCAACGCTCCTGACCGAATAGATTGACCTTGGTGCCATCCAGTGCCAGGGGATGAACCTCGCCGGATAACAGCTTCAGAAGCGTCGACTTCCCGGCTCCATTGGGCCCCACAATCGCCGCATGCTCCCCTTCATGAAGAGCGAAGGAGAGATCGGAAAAAACGCGGGTCTCTCCTCGATAGACAGTCGCATGTTGAATATCGAGAATAGGGCGGGAGGTGACCGTAGGTCGAAGATTCTTAGGCGGAGCGGGAACAGATGTCGCAACCGGATGTGTAATCGGCTTTCCAGCACGACGCGATTGCTCAAGTCCGGCACGAGCCAATGCGTCTACACGTTCATTGTCCACATGGCCGTTGTGTCCTCTGACCCAATGCCACTCAATGGTATGGCCGGAAGCCAGTGCGTCCAGACGCCGCCATAAATCTTCATTCTTGACCGGCTCCTTACCGGCGGTTTTCCAGCCCCGGCGCTTCCAGCTGTGGATCCATTCGCTGATGCCCTTTTGTACATACTGAGAATCTGTGTAGACGCGGGCTTTCACCGGTTGCGTGAACCACTGCAACGCCTCTATCACCGCGAGCAACTCCATGCGATTGTTGGTCGTTGCCGGCTCGCCGCCACAGAGTTCCGTTTCCTCTCCGTCAATGCGCAGCAACACCCCCCAGCCTCCTGGACCAGGGTTTCCACTGCAGGCGCCATCTGTATAGATTTCGATCACTCAGCTTCTTCTTTCGTTTGGTTTGCGAATGCATCACTACAAGTCCCGAGGACTTTGATTGCGTACGACTAGACACTGCTTATAAATATTCGCCGCCTGCAAAAGTAATTTGCGGCAATCCGTTATAGCGGTTGAGATGCCAGCATAGATCGGCTCACCGATACGGTAATTCCATATCGCCGCACCACCTCTCTCACAAGTAACTCAAACCATACCGGTGCTTCCGGAGCAACCACGATGCTGCGCAAGAGAGTCTTATGAGCCACCTTGATTGGCATTCCCACCTCAAGAATTTCATTATCAAACTCTCCAGCAAAGCGATCTATGAGCACTCGCACTTCGTTTTCATACTCATAGGCATTGGTTTTGTAAGCAAACACTCTCGAATATGGCGCGATGTCCAATGCTGGATCATCCCAGTGCTTCACATACTGAACTTTTTCGATTGCAAGGTCATATGGAAGGTCTTGCTCCTGTAGCGATTGTCTCAGTTGACCTATGGTCGTTGTAAGTGCCAGAGAGCATGAAGATCTTCCGTAAATCTGCCACATCGCCATGCTGTCATCTTGTCCCCGATGCCAACAATTCACAAAAACACATTCACGCAATCGGCGACGAAACTGATCAAATGTGTAGTCAATGTTGTTGTCCCGGTAGGATCGTTCAATCGAGTGCTTGAGAGACTTGGTGAACGCACCCTCAAACTTATCCTCAAATCGGTCACCACGGGTAAAGAAAAGTGTTTGGTGATGAAGGAAATCAAGAAACTTGGCGGCGTCAAGGTAACGCCAGAGAACGTCTTGATCGTCCAATTCTGGACTGACTCTGGGTTTGCCTGGAATGTGGATTATGATGGAATCCATGTCTTCCACCTACTGAACGAGAATACAGCCAAGAAAGGTTTCCTGCTTCCCTTGAGATTGGGGTTCGGCGGGATAAGAATTGATCTACGTTGACTGTCTCTGGCTCGAGCCACACTTTGATGACCCCGGAATCTTCGGGGTCTTGGTCGTGACATCCGCGTTTTGCGCGCGATGCAAGAGGGCGTGATCCATCAGCACCAGGGCCATCATGGCTTCGGCAATGGGGGTCGCACGAATGCCGACGCAGGGATCATGGCGGCCGTTGGTCTCTACCGTGACGGCCTTGCCGGCCTTATCGATCGAGCGCCGCGGAACTCGAATGCTCGAGGTGGGCTTGATGGCGATGGTCGCCACCACATCCTGGCCGGTGGAGATGCCGCCGAGAATTCCGCCCGCATGGTTGGTGACGAAACCTTCAGGCGTGAGTTCGTCGCCATGCTCGGATCCCCGCTGGGCGACCGAAGCAAAGCCTGCCCCGATTTCAACCGCCTTCACAGCGTTGATGCTCATCATGGCTGCGGCAAGGTCGGCATCCAGCTTGGCATAGACCGGCGCGCCCCACCCGACTGGCACATGCTCCGCGACGGTCGTAATCTTCGCACCGACAGAATCGCCCGCCTTCCGCAATTCATCCATGAAGGTTTCGAGCTTCCCCACCACCGCGTCATTAGCGGAAAAAAACGGATTTGTCCCGACCGTATCCCAACTCTCAAACGGCACTTCGATCGGCCCAAGTTGACTCAAGTAACCGCGGATGACGACGCCATGTTTCTCATGCAACCATTTCCGAGCGATGGCCGCCGCCGCCACGCGTACCGCTGTTTCACGAGCGGAGGATCGTCCCCCGCCGCGGTGGTCACGGATGCCGTATTTCTGCCAGTAGGTGTAGTCGGCGTGACCAGGGCGAAAGGTATCGATCAGGTTGCCGTAATCACGGCTGCGTTGATCTTCGTTCCTGATCAGGAGAGCGATGGGAGTTCCGGTGGTCTTGCCTTCGAACACGCCGGAGAGAATTTCAACGCGATCGGATTCCTGCCGCTGTGTGACATGACGGGACGTGCCGGGCTTGCGCCGGTCGAGGTCCTCCTGAATGTCTTCGGCGGAGAGTGCCAGGCCAGGCGGACAACCATCCACAACGCAGCCAATCGCCGGTCCATGGCTCTCGCCGAATGATGTGACGGTGAAAACTCGGCCCAACGTATTGCCGGCCATGGGGTAGCAGACTCCTCAGGAGCTCAGCGGATCATTGTGCGGAACGGCCGTAGACATACCGGCGCGGCCTGCACACGATGTCATCCACATCGAGCTATTCGACAAGATCAAGCTTGATGCGCAGCTCCTTCAACTGATCGGCGCTGACAGCCGATGGAGCTTCGGTCATGGGACACTGCGCGCGTTGGGTCTTGGGGAATGCAATCACATCCCGAATCGAATCGGCACTACCCAGAAGCATGATCAGCCGATCGAGGCCGAAGGCGATTCCACCGTGTGGAGGAGCGCCATATTCCAGCGCCTCCAGCAGGAAACCGAACTTCGCCTGCGCCTGATCCTTCCCGATGCCGAGCAGATCGAGAATTCGAAACTGAATATCGCTGCGGTGATTGCGAATGCTGCCGCCACCGATCTCGCTGCCATTGAGCACCATGTCGTAGGCCTTGGCCCTGGCCTTCAACGGCTCGGTATCCAGGAATGGGAGGTCTTCATCCATCGGCGCCGCAAAGGGATTGTGCATGAAGACATAGCGCTTTTCCTCCGGTGAATAGTCCAGGAGTGGAAACTCCGTCACCCAGAGCGGCTTCCAGGCGGCCTTATCGATCAGATTCAGTTCTTCGCCAAGCAGCAGGCGAATCCGTCCCAGGACGTCGTGCACGATGGCCGGCTTGTCCGCGCCGAAGAGAACCAGATCACCGGGCTTCGCTTCCGGCAAGGCTGCCGCAAAAGCCTGGGCATCGAGAAACTTGGCAATCACGGATTCCAACTGTCCCTCCGCGGTCACCTTCAACCAGGCTAACCCTTTGGCCCCAAAGCTCTTCGCGGTTTCACCGAGCGCATCGATACGGCTCCGCGCAATGGTGGCACCGCCAGACACGATCAATGCCTTGACCAAGCCACCCTTGGCCGCCGCGTCTTTAAAGACTTTGAAGTCGCTCTTGGCGGCAAACGCGGTCACATCATGCAACGGCATGTCGAAGCGTAGGTCCGGCTTGTCGGAACCGTAACGCCCCATAGCCTCGGCATAGGTCATCCGTGGGAACGGCGTAGGCAATTGCACGCTGCCGGCATCCTTGAACACGGAGACAATCATCCGTTCCATGAGGGACATGACCTGCTCGCGATCCACAAACGACATCTCGAGGTCGATCTGGGTAAACTCTGGCTGGCGGTCATTACGCAAGTCTTCGTCACGGAAGCAGCGGGCAATCTGGTAATACCGATCGACGCCGCTGACCATCAACACCTGCTTGAACAACTGCGGCGACTGCGGTAGCGCGTAGAACATGCCCGGATTGACGCGGCTCGGCACCAAATAATCTCGCGCGCCTTCCGGGGTGCTCTTCGTTAGGACGGGTGTTTCCACTTCGAGAAACTGCTCCGCATTCAAAAACGCGCGCACAGCCTGCATGATTCCGTGGCGTAATCCCAGCAACCGTTGCATCCGTGGTCGTCTGAGGTCGAGATAACGGTATTTCAACCGTAGCGACTCGGTGATTTCAATGTCGTCTTCGATCATGAACGGTGGCGTCTTCGCCTCGTTCAGAATCTCCACCGCATCGACGAAAATTTCAATCTCGCCCGTCGGCAAATGTGGATTGCGGGACTCCTCGGGACGGGCCATGACCTGACCGGTGACCGACACGACGCATTCACTCCGCAAGGTATGTGCGGCCTGATGAACGGCGGCATTCCGCTCGGCATTGAACACAACTTGTGTCAATCCGGTCCGATCACGCAGATCGATGAACAGCACCATGCCGTGATCCCGACGCCGTTGCACCCAGCCGTTTAATACCACGTGCTGGCCAACCTGCGCTTTGGTCAACTCCCCGCACCGATGGGTTCTGATCTTCATGCTCTTCTCCGCGTTGAGTACCGCGACTGCCTCGCAGGGCCCCGCTGACCCGGGCGTGACGACGACGATCCGCTACGCCGGTCCTGTTGAAACTTCTGTCCTGATCCAGACCGGCCCGCTGACGTGCCTGGTCCGGAGCCTTGAGGCTTTCGATTGAATGTACCCCGCTTAAATGCTGTCCCCGATGGAGACTGGCGAGGCTTCCGGACGGAAGCGGCAGGACGCGTCGTGGAGCTTCGATCGTCTCCTTGAGGCATGACGCCTGGCTGAGAACGTTGAAATCCTTGTGTCTTCGCCGGACGTCGGAACTTCGCGCCAGGGCTGAGAGGCCGTTTCAAGCCGCCACGATTAGGACGTCCGGATTTCGCATCCTCCCGCGACCGCGATGACCGAGGTCCGGATTCCTGGCGCTGAGATTTCGGGCCTCGCCCTGAACGTTCAGGCTTGGGCGCCCGCGGCGGCGCCGGCTCCGTCGGCGGCGTCCAACGCACCGGTTTTCCTGAGGCATCCAACTGCGGATGTTCGGCCCTGGCCACCCGATCCTCGACGAGTTCCCGTAACCGGTTCGCCTCACGGTCGGTTAAAAATCGATATTCCCCTGACGCCAAGTCGCCCAGTAGCAACGGCCCCATACGGACACGCGTCAGCTTGATGACCGAATGGCCGACGGCCTCGATCATCCGCTTGACCTGGTGTTTTCGGCCTTCATGGATCGTGACTTCAAGCCAGGAGTTGCTTTCGGCCCTGCTGACCTTCTGGACCTTCGCCGGGGCAGTAAAGCCATCTTCGAGTTTGACGCCCCGTTCGAGCGCTTCGATTTTGGCGTCGTCGAGCACGCCCTTCACTTTAATCAGATAGGTCTTGGGCACATGGTAGCGAGGATGAAGCAGCGCCTGGGCCAAATCACCATGATTCGTGAGCAACATGAGTCCTTCGCTATCGAAATCCAATCGGCCGACCGGGAACACGCGGACGGTCACTCCACGCAAATAATCTTTCACGGTCGGACGACCTTCGGGATCATCAAGCGTGGACATGACGTTCTTAGGCTTGTTCAGGATTAGATAGACATAGGGCTGTACAGCCCGCAAATGTTTGCCGTCGACCTTGACGTGGTCTCGGTTTGGATCGACTTTGGTGCCAAGCTCCGTGACCACATTGCCGTTCACGGTCACCCGTCCGGACACAATCAATTCCTCGGCTTTGCGACGCGACGCAATCCCCGTACCCGCAATCAGCTTTTGAAGACGAACAGTCATATGGCGTGAACGATAGAACGCAATGAATTCAAGGATCCCCTTTTCACCTGGTACGTGTCAGGGGTAACGGCGTTATTCCCACTCAATCGTACTCGGAGGTTTAGAGCTGATGTCATAGACAACCCGGTTGACGCCCTTCACTTCATTGATGATTCGACTCGACATTCTGCCCAACACCTCATTCGGAATCTTGGCCCAGTCGGCCGTCATGCCGTCGAGACTGGTCACGGCGCGAATCGCAATCACATGCTCGTAGGTCCGCTGATCGCCCATCACGCCGACGGTCCGGATAGGCAACAAGACCGCAAACGCCTGCCAAATTTCCCGGTAGAGTCCGGCGGCGCGAATTTCCTGATCGACGATCGTTTCGGCCCCGCGCAAGATAGCCAACCGCTCCTTGGTTACCGCGCCGAGCACCCGGATTGCCAAACCGGGACCGGGAAACGGCTGCCGCCAAATAATCTCATCCGGCAAACCCAGCTCCTGACCCAAGACGCGCACTTCGTCCTTGAACAATTCGCGAAGGGGTTCAACCAGCTTCAGCTTCATTCTGGTCGGCAGCCCACCGACGTTATGGTGTGTCTTGATCGTCGCCGAGGGGCCTTTAAAGCTGACGCTTTCGATCACATCGGGATAGAGCGTACCCTGCACGAGATACCTAATCCCCTTAAGCTTCTTGGATTCGACTTCAAAGTTCTTAATGAACAGGCGGCCGATAATTTTTCGCTTTCGTTCCGGATCAGTCACGTTTTTCAGAGCCGTCATGAACTGACTCGTACGATCGAGAATCCGCATGTTCAGATGGAGTTGCGACGCGAAGGTCTTCTCCACCTGCTCCCGTTCACCGGCGCGCAACACCCCGTTATCGACGAAGATACAGGTCAGTTGATCGCCGACCGCCCGATGCGTCAGGGCCGCCGCTACCGACGAATCCACCCCGCCGCTCAAGGCACAGATCACGCGCTCCGTTCCGACCTGTTGGCGGATTTGCTCCACGGCTGTTTCGACATAGGAACGCATCGTCCACGTCGGTTTGCAGCCGCAAATGTCGTAGACGAAGTTCTTGAGAATCGTGGCACCTTCGGCGGTATGGGCTACCTCGGGATGGAACTGCAGGCAATAAATCCGCTGTTTGGCATCATGCCGCTTCATCGCCGCTATAGGAGAATTGTCCGTATGGGCGATGGAGCGGAACCCGGGCGGCATGCGCTCAATGCGATCCCCGTGCGACATCCACACAACGGTGGATCCGCCACGTCCAATCCCCTTGAACAGGTCCGATCGATCGTCCAGTTGCAGTTCGGCCCGACCAAATTCACGATGCGGAGCCTTTTCTACTTCACCGCCCTGCAAATGCGTCACCAACTGCATGCCATAGCAGATCCCGAGAATGGGGATGCCCTGCTCAAAGAGCTGCTTGGGCACCTTGGGCGCCTTCTTGTCGTAGACACTCGACGGCCCGCCGGAGAGCACGATGCCTTTCGGCCGATACGCCAACACTGTAGCGAGAGGCACCGTGCACGGCAGGATCTGCGAGTAGACCTGCGCTTCCCGAATACGTCGTGCAATCAGTTGCGTGTACTGAGACCCGAAATCGAGGACGAGGATTCTATCGTGCCAAAGTTCCATGAGTGTGCGGGATGTAGAACGTTAGAGGTTCAATGCGGAGGATGAAGAAAATGGAAAGAATGGCTGGCTCTTCCCGCTTTGCGCTTGTTATTCCCAATCGGTACGATAGTTGGGAGCTTCTTTGGTGATGATGACGTCGTGGACATGGCCTTCGCGGAGCCCCGCTAACGTCTGGCGAATGAACGTGGCTTTCTGCTGCAGGTCCGGAATGGTCTTGCAGCCGCAATAGCCCATGCCGGACTTCACTCCCCCTACCATCTGGTAAATGTGCGGCGCCAAGAGGCCTTTGTATGGGACGCGGCCCTCGATTCCCTCGGGAACCAGTTTGGGTGTCGGGCGCCCGCCTTGCCCATATCGATCGCCGCCACCGCGCTCCATGGCGCCGATAGATCCCATTCCACGATACACCTTGTACGTTCGCGCCTGGAACAACACCGTTTCGCCGGGAGCTTCTTCCGTACCGGCCAATAAACTTCCGAGCATGACGACCGAGGCGCCCGCCGCCAAGGCTTTCGTGATATCGCCCGAATATTTGATACCGCCGTCGGCGATCACGGGAATTCCTGATCCGGCCAATACCCTCGCGCAGTCGGCAATGGCCGTCAATTGCGGCATGCCGGCACCCGAGACCATTCGCGTGGTGCAAATCGAGCCTGGCCCGACGCCGACTTTCACGGCATCGACACCCGCCTTCACCAGATCCTTGGCTGCCTGTGCGGTCGCAATGTTGCCAGCAATGATATCCAGGTTGGGGTGGGCTTTCCGGACCATTTTGACCGTATCAAGCACCGCCTGCGAATGCCCGTGCGCGGTATCGACCACGACAACATCCACTCCGGCCTTTACAAGCAGGTCCACTCGGTCTCTCGTGTCAGGGCCCACGCCCAGCGCCGCACCGACTCGCAAACGCCCGTGGGCGTCCTTGCAGGCGTTGGGGTACTTAATCCGCTTTTCAATATCCTTGATCGTGATCAGGCCCTTGAGCTCGAATTGTTTATTCACCACCGGCAATTTCTCAATCCGGTGCTCGTGTAGGATCTCGCGGGCTTTTTCCAGGCTGGTCCCTTCGGGTGCGGTGATGAGCTTGTCACGCTTCATCACCTGCGAGACCTTCAGGTCCATTCTCGTCTCAAACCGCAGATCGCGATTTGTCAGGATGCCAACCAACTTGCTGCCCTTGGTGACAGGAATGCCAGAGATCCGGTACTTGGCCATCAAGTCGTGTGCATCGCGGATGGTTTGATCAGGCGAGATGGTGATGGGATCAAGAATCATTCCGCTTTCTGATTTCTTGACCCGGTCAATCTCAGCCGCCTGGTCGGCTGGCGACAACACACGATGCACAATGCCGATGCCGCCCTCCTGAGCCATCGCAATGGCTAGCCGCGCTTCAGTCACGGTGTCCATGGCGGCGCTCACGATGGGAATATTCAGATGGATGTTTCGGGAGAGGCGAGTGCGGGTATCGACTTCAGTCGGGAGAACCTGTGATTTAGCCGGAACCAGGACGACGTCGTCATAGGTCAGCCCGAGCCGAATCTCCTTCTCTAACATCCGTGGCCACCCTCTCCCGGGCTTTTTGCCCGCTGCCCTTAGACTCTCGTGGTTTTATCGATCTGCCCCAGCTCGGCTGCGGCATCCGCTTCTTCCTGCAACCGCTCGCTGCCTTCTTCGGCCGGCATAAACTGCTGCACCCGGGTGTTGCCGCTGTCGACCGCAAACACACTGCCCCGTGAATCAACCACAATGCCGTAGGGGAAATTGAATTGACCGTCACCGCCACCGAAGCCGCCCCACTGAGAAATAAAGTTGCCCTCACGATCGAACTTTTCGAGACGATGGTTGCCGGTGTCCGTGACATACACGTCACCCTGGCCATCGACGGCGATTCCCCAGGGAGAGCGAAGTTGTCCCGCTTCCTGCGCCAACGGGCTGCTGGCATGGCCGGCCTCGGAACTCCCGCCCCATTTGGTCAGCAGCTGAGGCAAGACGTTCGTGCTGGTGTCGAATTTCTGCACGCGATGGTTGCCCATATCAACGACATAGACAGTACCGTCGGCCTGGTCTACGGCGATTCCGCGCGGGAAATAGAATTGTCCGTCGCCATTGCCGAAACTCCCCCACGACATGATGAATTCACCGGTCATGTCGAATTTCTGCACCCTGAAGTTCGCACTATCGACGACATAGATATACCCCCGCACCCGATCGATGGCGATGCCCCACGGCGCATTAAACTGACCTTCGCCGTTCCCCCGCGAACCGAACTTCATGATGTAGCCGCCCAATTTGCCGTCGAATTTCTGCACGCGGTGATTGTTCGTATCGACCACAAACACATCACCCTTGGCATCGCAGGCAATACCGGTCGGATTGTGGAAGTTCGCGTTGGCTGCGCCGAAATTTCCCCAGAGAATGATGAAATTTCCATTGCGGTCGAACTTCTGAATGCGGTTGTTTCCGTTGTCGACGACAAAGATGGACCCTTGTTGATCGATAGCCAGACCGTACATCGGGGCCATGAACTCGCCGCCGTGCAACAACGAGGCGCCGCGGCCCGGCTTGCCCCATTTGGAAACGCAGAGGTAGCCGGACGTGTTGACCAGGATGGTGGCGCTCGCCGGGGTCGAAATGTTGTTCCCGAGATCTTTGAACCAGACGATGACAGTTTTCTGCCCGTCGCCCGGAGAAAGAATGAAGGGAATCGTCGCACCGAACTTGATGGCCGGTGGAACCTCGACCCAACCGGGCGTTCCCGCCATCGGCGTCATCGGGTTTTCGGAAACATAGTACGCGGCAACTCCCGTATCGAGGTCGGTCGCGGAAATCGTCACAACAATTTCCGGCGAGTTCGTCATGAATGCGCCATGATTGATGACGGCATAGGGCGTTTGCGGAGCCGTAATGTCGATCAGCACCGGCGTCGCCGAGACCTCCTCCGACAACGCGCTCTCCGTGCCGTTTTCGTAGACCGCCGTCAGCGCATAGAAGTACCCTTGGTCATTGGTCAATCCGGTATGATTATAGGGACTGGTTACTCCCTCGATCTTCGTCCCGCCCTCCAGGGTGACGTGTGGCGATGTGTGAAAGTAGAGATTGTAGGAGGTGGCCTTCGGTACATCCATCCAGCTCAGGAACGTTTCCGTATCGCCAGGCTTGATCGCCAGATTGCCGGGAGCAGGATATTCGCTGACAGCCTGAGCCCGCTCGCGCTCTTCTTTGCCGCGATTCAACTCTTCGTCCGTCGGCACGTACTTGATCACACGGTGATTGCCGCTATCGACGACATAGACCGCGCCTTCTTTGTCGACCGCGACACCCGACGGAAAATTCAACTGCCCCTCGGTTTTTCCGCGATTTCCCCAGGCACAGAGGAATGTGCCGTTCCCATCGAACTTCTGAATGCGGTGATTGCCCTGATCCACGACATACACATTGCCCAAGGCATCGCAGGTGACGCCCCAGGGCGCCTTGAACTGGCCCGGCCCGCTGCCCTCCCGTCCCCACTTGGTCAAAAAGCTGCCGCGGGTATCAAACTTCTGAATGCGGTTGTTCCCCTCATCGGCCACATACGTATTTCCAACGAAGTCCACCGCCACTCCACGGGGAAAGAAAAACGCGCCGTCGAAGCTTCCGTCCCGTCCCCATTTCAATAACGGTGTGCCGTCGCCTTTAAACTTTTGAATGCGGGCATTGTTGGTGTCGGTGACGTAGATATTGCCCTCCTGGTCGGTTGTGACACCCCAGGGCGCATCGAACTTATTCATATCGGCCCCGCGCCAGGCGAATCCGAACTTTCCCCAGGACTTCATGGGATTGCCGTCGGTATCGAGCCGCTGAACGCGGTTGTTGCCGGTATCGGCGACATAGACCTGCCCGTCGTTGTTGGTAGTGAGGCCGCGGGGATAATAATAATTACCTTCCGCGCTGCCAGCCTCTCCACCCCAACGTCCCAGGAACTTGCCGTCTTTGTCGAATTTTTGAATGGAATGATTGTCTGTATCGGCGATGTACAAATTGCCGTCCTTGTCCACCGCGATGCCTGTCGGAGAGCTGAACTCCCCCTCGTCCACACCTTCCTGGCCGATTATTTTCGCAATCAGGTAGGGAGCCGGAATCGCCATGACTTCCTGAGACTCAGGGCTTTCGCCTTTCTGCGTCACCACTGTCACCACATAGTGGTAACACGTTCCGTTCGCCAGATCGTCATGCATGAACGGCGACTGAGCCCCTTCAATACAGGTCCCTTTTTCCTTCGTCACGCCGATGACGGTCTTAAAATCCTCGGCGCTGGCGATGGGACGGGTGAGCTCTGAAAACTTGATCTGCACGCCCTTCGTCGTCATGAAGTACAAGTTGTAATACATGGCGTCCGGGACGGCATCCCAGGTAATCATTACCCGGCCATTACCGGCTTTGGCGGCCACTCCCGTCGGGGCAGGAGGCAGATCTTCCTCTTCTGCAACGGAGTCCCCGGCGCCCCACTCGCTTTGACTTCCTTCCGCAGTGAGATACCGACGGTCAAACCGAAACATTTCGTCGAGTAGCCAAGCCTTGATCATGGTGTTCCTCGTGGTACGAGATTGGTGAAGATTGGCGGATGTTTCAATAACTTAGATCGGGCAGTCTAGCAAAGCGAAAAGAAGGGAGTCAAGGCAAGACCAGCGCGGCTTGCAACGATTTCCACGGTTGTTCTCTCCCGGTCTGCTTGATCGACAACCGTGTCGAAAGCCTGGTAGGCATCCATCCCCCCAAAGCTGGATGGACGCGTTTCTTTTGAATAGCATAGGCTCAGCATTCTCGACTGTAACTGTAGAAGACAACGCGCGTCAGCCGGAAAGACACATTAATCGGAGGTGCATCATGCGGCCAACACGATTTATCCTTGCAATGCTCGCCGCGAGTTCCATTCTCGCCCCCGGCGTGCAGGCGATTGAATCCTCCCCGGTAGAAATGTGGGAATGCCCAGGCCCTGAAGGAACGACACTGTATACCAACAAGGAACGACCGGACTGCCAGCCCAAAGCCTTGAAGGCGCTCTCCGTCATACCCTCGCTGCCCGACACCGTCTTCCCGCCCTCTCCCAACGGCTTCTCCTCTCAGCCGGCCCCCCGCGCGAAGGACTTTTCGTACGACACCCCGATCGGCGCATTGCGCAATTTATCGCAGATACCGGATTCCGGACGTGATTGGTATGCCGGCAACACTGCCGGCGGATCGGTACAGGGAGAGGTCTGTTCCATGTATATGGAGTGGATCCATCTCAATCAGAATAGCCGTGGCGGGCATTTCTTCGGAACAGATCCATCCTATGGCGGAAACCCTACGGCTCAGAACTGGTATGCCCCGAGCTATTCGTTTTACGACAATGCCCGGTATGTCACATTGTCACGGATCTTCGGCGCCGGCTTCATTCCAATCGGCTGTCGCTAAATCAGCGCGCTCCACTCGCACACAAGAGGCCTCAGGGCATACGCTCCTCGCCGGAGCATCCCGAGGGCCTTTTGTGTATTGAAGCACGTGAGAGGAAGAACGGGGAACAGCGTGGAGGGAGATATCTAGCAGCGATGAGACAGATCCCACTGGTGGTGAGAGCGGCTATCAGGATTCCTCTGCCACCTCAGCCGTCATCAGCTCGTTATCGGGATTTAATTCAATCGAGTTCGTCTCGGACAGTATTTTGCCGGCACCGTTCATCTCTAGATGTTCCGCCGACCCGTTCGATTCCTCACCATTGGCCTCAGCGGCAAACTCAGCAGTTGGTGACAAGGCGTCCTGCCCCACAGGCTCAGACTCGTCGATAGGGAGCATCGCCTGCTCGGATTCGCCCAACTCTTTAAACTCACGGAGCGGCGGCAGCTGCGACAAGTCGCGAAGACCAAAATGTTCGAGAAACACCTTGGTTGTTCCATACATGATCGGCCGTCCGGGCTCCTCTTTCCTCCCGACGATCCGCACGAGTTTCCGCTCCAAAAGCGTCCGGATCACCCCCGATGTTTCAACCCCTCGAATCTGTTCAACTTCCCCGCGGACGATCGGCTGTTTGTAGGCAATAATCGCCAGGGATTCAAGCGCGGAGCGCGACAATTTCGAGGGAGCTTTCACCTTCTCCAGCCGCTTGAGCCAGGGAGCAAATTCGGCCTTGGTCACGATGCGGTAGCCTCCGGCCACCTCCGCCAATTGCAGGCCCCGCCCCTCCTGCTCGTAATCATGACTGAGACTGGCCAGCGCCTGATCCACCTCCTGCTTCGTCACGGCGCCGAGTAACGCCAAAAACCGGGTGACAGGAATCGGCTCGGCCGTTACAAACAGCAATGCCTCTAGAATCCCCTTCAAGGCTCGCAGGTCGGAAAGGGCAGGATCAGAGGAGGGCGCCGCCGCAGCCATCTCGGTGACGGCAGATTCCCCGACCTGAGCCTCTACCTCGGGTACAGTCATCGGCCCTTCCGAAACGACCGCCTCGCTCTCACCGGGCTCGGCAGACTGTTCGACTGCGTCCTCCGCGCTGAGACTCATAGGCTCTTCCATTCAGACTCCTCCACTAGATCGCCTTCTGCCACCGCCGTAAAGGCACGGGAGACAAGAATTGCCCCGAAGGTTTCGCTTTGAAACACCCGCACGACCCTGATGCGGATCAGTTCGAGTAACGCCAGAAAGGTCACAATCACGACCAGCCGATGACTCGACTCCTCGAACAGCGCCGTGAACGCCATGGACTCATGGACCTCCAGCGCCTCGAGAATCGCACTCATGCGCGTACGAACCGTCAGGTTGTCAGGGATGATTTCGACCAGCCGTGTTCCGGGATGGCGTGAGAGCACGCCCTGCAATGCGTCGACCAGATCAAAAAGAGAAATCTCGTCCAGAAGACTCTCATCTTTGGCGACTTCGACCGGTGGACCGGGCTCACGGCCAAACGTATCACGCCACAGTCGTTCTTTATAATCCAGCTGGGAAGCGGCCTCCTTGAACTGCTTGTATTCAAGCAATCGCCGCACAAGTTCTTCGCGGGGATCGGGTCCCTCTTCCTCATCCACCGCCACCTCGTCCGCCGGCAATAACATGCGCGACTTTATGTGCAGCAGCGTCGCCGCCATCACTAAAAATTCGCCGGCCACCGCGAGGTTTAATTCTTTCATCACCGACAGATAGTCCAAATATTGCTGAGCGATCAGCGCAATTGGAATATCGTAGATGTTGATTTCGTTTTTCTTGATGAGATGCAACAGGAGATCGAGCGGCCCTTCAAAATTTTCGATCTTGACTTGGTAGGGCAATTCAGGTTGGTCCATCAGGTACCAGACGCTCTCTTCGACAAATTTTTAATCTTATACCAATTTATGGTGGGATGGGGCAAGACCAAAACTATATGTTGGGGTTGTGAGGGTTACTTCGCCTTAAGGATATAGATCAAGATCCCCACTGCTGCAACGAACATCCCGACCGTCAGCGCCTGTGAGAAGGGTGCCGCTTCCGGGCCAGCAGGCACAGCCGAGACGACTCGGGCGGTTCTGGTCATGACCGGAGCGCGAGCGAAGGTGGCCTTTGTCAGGTCATCGGACTCCTTGAAGGAGGCGTCAGAAAAGTCGGCTTGGGAATTGAATCGCGCGGCGGCAAAGGTGACCGTTCGGTCAAACCGTGCAAACAGGAAGAATGCCTCTCGATCGAACTGCGCCGACGAGAAATCGCATTTGCCCCGACAGTGCGCACCGGAAAACCCAGTTCCCATATGAAATGCCGTTCGAGAAAAATTTGCATCCTGCTCGAACACCACTTCCAGAAACTCTGTCAGGCCGGGAAAATCGGCCCCGCGAAAGATGGCCGGACCGCTAAACATCGATCGGTGAAATCTCGCATGCGGCCCGAACCGGCCATCGGTAAACATGGCCCCTTGTGTGAAGCGATCCTGCACGAAATAACTTTCCTGCTCGAATCTCGCATTCGACCCATCCACCAGGCCGAGAAATACCGTGCGCGACAAATCGACGAGGCCGACAAAATCGGTGTGCACCAACACCACCGGCCCGGTCATCAGCAAAAATCCTCGTTTGAGCCGATTGACGATCCGCCCCTTCACCCGGGAATGCTTGATCGCGAATGGCCCTCGGATGACATGCACCTCTTCATCATTGAGACCTTCGAGCACCCGGCGATCCTCCAGAGACAATCCCTGTACCGCGGCGACCTTTTGCGCCGGCACCTCGTCGAGCACAATGTCCCCCTGGATCACTACTCCCGACAGATCAATTCCCTTCCCGGCCACCAAAGCCCGCATGAGGTCCTGCGCAGAAATGGCACGCGCCTCCCGTTCCGCCTCCGTGCAGGCATGGTGCAAATGCAGCGTGAACACGGCGACCTCACTCTGCCCGCTTCCCTCACTCGTACATTCGGCGAATAACATTCCGGGGGAGATCACGAACGCCCAGGCCAACCCCCAAATGCAGAGGGGCACTCGACATGGAACTTTCCCCTGAGGCAGTAATTTCATAGAAACTTTCGTTCAGACCTGCAGGCAGAAAATCGCCGCGACACTTTACACCATCACGAGCTTTGCTACACTCGCTCTCATATGCCAGCTACCAGGCGTCAAACTCTCTTCCGCATGGATCTGCGGATTCTCTGCCTGTTCTGCCTTTGCCCCTGTTTGTTGTTCGGAAACCTCCGGCCGGCCAATGCGGAGTCCGCTGTTGAGGTTCCCATGTTGGCTGCCATTCAGGCGAACCACCTCGGCGTCTTCGAAGTACTCCTGTTGCGCTGGGATCACCAGCCAAGCCCTTCTCCAATCATGCTGCAATGGCAAGGCGGCAACATCAAGCCAGGGCAGACCAACCTGAGCTCCATGGTCCTCGCCTTTCAGTATGCGCTCGAGCATACGCCGACGGTCGACCATACCGGGACCATCAGTGTCATTGGTATTGCTTATGCCGCAACCGGCACCGACGGCCCGAGCGCCGGAGGAGTCATGACTGTGGGATTTGCCGCACTGCTCAAAGGTGATCGGATCCGGCGCGGCATTGCGCTCACCGGGACTATCTCCAAGGACGGCACGATCGGTCCGGTAGGAGGTATCCCCGATAAAATCCGCGCGGCGGCTCGCGAGGGCTATCGCACGATTCTGATTCCCCAGGGTCAGCGAGACGATCCACGTTGGAACATCACCCAGCTTGCCTGGGATCTTAATGTCGAAGTCAAGGAGGTTTACAGGGTTGAAGACGCCTATCATCTCATGACGGGGGGCACGCTCGACTAGCAGGCCGAACAAAGAAACCGCACGCCGGTTAGGACTCCGCCCCCAAGCCCTCGACAACCGCCCGATACTCTTCATCTGAAAGACGGTGCATCCCAAGGCTAAGCCGCCTGGACAATTCAGACTGTTCCTCGATGCCCAGGACTCGCTGAAGCAGTACCTGGCAATCGGGCGCGCTCCCCTCCCAACGTCGAATCGGTGTGACCCGTACAAATCCATAGCGGGCTTCCGTCCGCAGCTCATCTTTCAGCAGTTCGTCCAAGGCCTGAAACGGCTGAACCGGCGAGACGATCGAAAACTCCGCTCGAATGCCTTCTTTCAACACATACACCAGACCATGCGAATCCGGCGTCAAGAACTTCTGAAGATTGTCGCGAATTAACGACGTGCACAGGCCCCAGACTCCTGCGCCGAGCTGCAGCTCGGCACTCTCCGGAGAACTCCGTTCGCGCAAGGCGCCGGCGATAAACAGGAAGTGACTCATGTGAGGGCTGACCAGTCGGAATTGGCGGCCGTCCCAGCGAACAACACAGCGCCGGCGCCACGCAACCGGGCGGCGCACCGACACTCCACACCACGCGCACCGGAAAACACCATGGCATCAGGCATGTTCAGTGGAACCTTCACTGACTAGAAGAAACTAGGCACGCAGAGGCATCAACCGGGCCCACCCGGTACAGTACCGCATCAGCCCAGCCTAATTGTTGCGATACTCGTCTGCGTCGTCGAGCAGATCTTCAGACTTTTCGAGATAATCTACATCGTCATCTTCAGCGTCAATGCCGAGCTCTTCTTCCTCTTCGAGCTCTTCTTCGATTTCTTCCGACACGTCCTCCAAATCCTCGGCCATCTCTTCCTCGTCATCCTCGAGATCAAGCTGCGGTGGCTCCAACTCTGCCTTAGGCGCCTTCTGAACCTCGGGCACGGCTGGTTTCACCGGCTTTGACTCGGGAACGGCTGCAGGAACTTCCGCAGGCATCTTTGCCTTTGGCGGAGCCGGCTTGGTCTTGGGTTTGGACGTCGGTTTCGGCGCGGGCTTTGAGGCTTTCGTTG
Organism: Nitrospira sp. CR1.1; assembly: GCA_014055465.1. Classification (NCBI taxonomy): domain Bacteria; kingdom Pseudomonadati; phylum Nitrospirota; class Nitrospiria; order Nitrospirales; family Nitrospiraceae; genus Nitrospira; species Nitrospira sp. CR1.1. The sequence continues at coordinate 33,809 of WIAF01000016.1, read as the reverse complement.
CCGTTCTCGCCTTGGAGACACGGACAGCTTTCGCCGGAGCCTGCTTCCTGACACTCTTTTTGGCGGTCTTTTTGACCGGCTTTTTAGGCGTCGCCTTCGGTCGTGCCGCCTTCTTCGACTTCACCGGCTTTTTTGCTGTCGCAGCCTTCTTGGCTTTCACAACTTTCTTCAGCTTGCTCGCCTTCTTTGCCGCGGTCTTTTTCGGCCGCGCAGCCTTCACAGCAGAGCGTTTCTTCTTCATGATTGTCTTCGCCATTCCACGTCCTCCTCTCAGGTCTTCAACATGGCACGTCGGTGGTAAAGCGGCCTCCATCTAGCATGAACCACCAGGTTCTTGCAACCATCACACATCCGCGCCGAAACTGTGTCGCCATGCAACGCCATGCCATAACTTTCATGGCAAACACACTCGCTCGTCGGCCGTCGATCCGCCACGCGCATGTTCACTTGATTGCGGATTCGGCACCACTCTACGAGCAGCCTGGTGAATCCTTCCGCATACCGCCTGTCTCTATGTATAATAAGGAAACCGATACTCACTGGAGTCACGAATCTCATGAGCTGGCGCGCTGTGATCCTGAGCCTTGCAGTAGGCATTCTGATGGCCTGGCCTTCCTCCGCAACCCCTCCGGCGGTCCACGTGCTCATGGATAGCGGCTCCCCCTACTATGTGCCCGCTGCCGCAACCGTGACCGCAGGGGGCGCCATCAGATGGGACAATCCAACCCCGACCCACCACACCGTCACCCACGACGGCTGTTTTGAGGAAAGCGGGCGTTGCGCCTTCGACTCCGGCGCCGTCGAGCCTGGTGGCACCTACACCATTCCCAGCCTGCCCCCAGGCCGGTACCCCTACCAATGCCGCATCCATCCCATTATGCGAGGGATCATCATCGTGACCGATTCCCCGCTCCTCCCATCACAAACTTAGGCCACCCATGCTCCTGGGTTCTTGCAGGTGGGCATGAGCCTCGTGTAGGCTGCGGCGTCTTGTGATCCTGGACCACCTGACGCGATGAAAGCTGCCGCAGCCATACAAGAACCGCTCAGGCTGAGCGGCGAAATCCTCGACCTGCTCGCCTGGCGGATTCCCGACCTGGTCGCGTACCAGCATGCCTTTGATGAATGGTGGTTGGCGCCGCTGGACGACGATTTTCCACTCGTTCGCCTCAACGCCGTCGGCATTGAAATGCTCACCTCCATGAACGGCCACATTACGGTCGGTGCGCTCGTGGAGAAGTACGGTAATAAGATCTGCGGCCCGGACGGCCAGCCTGGTTCGTGGCACCTGGCACGCTGGTCGATTCCCAACTATTCCCTCTGTTATTTTGGGATCGAACCGCCGGGGGGCCACCGGCACAAAGCCAAATGGGATCTCCTGCTCCAGCAGATACGAGAGAGCTGGTCCGGACAACAGGACTTCGAAGGCGAAGAACATCTCGAGGATTTCCATGTTCATGAGCTGAAAGAGAGCGATCTGGAAGATGGCCACTTCGATCTGATTGAAACCACTGTCTCGCACCTCTTCCGTGAGCCCTGTGAGGCGCTGGGTGGCGCCACCTATGGACGTCTCCTCATGCGCCAGCTGCGCCGGCTGGGTTGGTTCAAACCGAAGCCAAAAGTCATAGTTGAGATCGGCGGCGGACTGGGCTACGTCGCCCGGGAACTCGGACAGGAGCTCTTGCCGTTCGAAAAGCAGGGGATTCAGTATATTTCGCTGGATGTCACTCGCCCATTCCTCCAACTCCAGACCAAGCGCGCCAAGGCCGGTGGCTGGACCGGCACTGGCACCCATGCCAATGGCGAATGGCTGCCCTTTAAGGATAACTCCGTCGACCTCATCATCGACAATGAGAACATGGCGGACATGACCCCGGTGAAACTGAGCCGGAAGGAACTCACGGAAGGAAAGGGCGCGACCGCGCACCATCAGGAAGCGTTGGACTGGATCAGGCGGCTGCGGCTGCCGCTCGAAAAAGACCCGCCTGAGGAAGTCATCTTCAACCTGGGACCGATGCGATTCGTCGCGGAGGTGTGGCGAGTCCTCAAACCTGGAGGCCGTGCATTTTTGACGGAATTCGGCATTGAGGAAGGCTGGCCTGCCGCGGTGAAACTTCCCCATCACACCGAATACGAAGTGCAGTACGGCCATTTGCGGCAGGCTGTGCGATGGCTGGGCTTTCAGGAGCGCTATCTGTCACTTCCACAATTTCTGCAGCTCAAACCGGACACGAAAGTCCTCTGTACCGGCGCGGCCTATACGATTCAGCGCTTTTGTCAGGGACTCGGGCAACATTTCTCCGTGAGGGCATACACCGAACCTGAGCTCACCAAAGCGCTAGGCGACGTCCTTCCGAAGCTCCAAGGTTGCCACTACCACGACATCGCCGATCCGGCCTGGTTCGGTCTAATCGACTTCAAGGTCCTGCTCCTGGAAAAGCCAGGCGGCATCCCCCAAGCAACATTCACCGAGCAAAAGAGCGGCCTGCGGTGGTATTCCCAGCGGTAATAATTTCCTGCAGCATACTCCCAGCAATGGCCGAACCGATTGTGTCTCCGCTGCACCACTTGTTGCCGAAACAAGCCTCAGTTCACACGGCTCGCCAAGTGCAACAGCACACCCTCCCGCAATCCCAGATCGCTGACGAGAACCTTCAACATGCCCAGCGTCTCCATCATCGTCCTGAGGACGATCGCACCGGCGACGATGACATCCTCTCGCCCTCGTTCCAATCCCGGCAGCCCCTCTCGTTGCTGTTTCGATCGGCGAAGAAGCTCCACTTCCAGACGTTTCACCACCTCTAGCGTCAAGACATAGTTGTGGATTCTCGCCGGGTCATAAGTGGATAACTGCTGGGCCATCGCAGCCAACGCTGTGATCGTTCCCGCTGTGCCGACACATGTCAGACCGCCCGGCACAGGCATGGTTGCGACGGCGGCTTCCGTCTCGTTTCGTATCCATTCACCCGCCTGCCGAAGTTCTTCGGCGGTAGGCGGATCGCTCTGCAGAATGCGTTCACTCAGGCGCACCACACCGATATCGATCGATCGCACGATCGGCGACTGTCCAGGTCGATCCAGAATACATTCCGTGCTTCCACCGCCGATATCGATCGCCAGCATGTCGATGACACCAGCAGGCAGACCGGAGCGGATACCGAGCATGGTTCGTCGCGCTTCTTCCTCACCGGAGATGATTTCCACCTGCAACCCCGTTTCACGCGTGACCAGGTCTAAAAATGCGTCCCGGTTCCGGGCATCACGCACGGCACTTGTCGCCACAACCGCCGCCGCCTCGACCTGGTACTTATCGATGAGCTGGCGCCATTCTTTGAGCGTCGCCACGACACGCCCCATGGCGTCGGCCCGGAGCAGACGATCTCGATCGACCCCTTGGCCCAGCCGAAGAATGCGCCGGTCAGATCGAAGCTCTCGAAGCCGCCCGGCCGGAGAACATTCTGCGATCAGCAAACGACAGGTGAGCGTCCCGATGTCTATGCCCGCGAAGATTCGTGGGGAAACCGTCGTTGCGCCCGTCATGAAATCGCTTAGGCCTCTTCTACCGTGATGTCATTCATTTCCAGTAACAGCTTGGTCCGTTCGTCCTGCACCGTGTGCACGTGCTTCATCAGGCGTGTAATTTCAGCATCGGTCAGAATACGATCCGGCGCTTCACCGCGATCATGCAATGCGATCGTGCGCTCACCGATGTCCGCATGCAGATCGTCCAGCTGCTGCTCCACCTTTCGTAATTCCAAACGGTAACGAAGCAGCTCACCCTCCTCCAGCGCCCTGGTCGCGGCCTTAGCCGTACCGTGTCGTAATGTCACCCAGCCGGCACGAAGATCGTGACTCAAGCGTTGCAACATTCCCATCAATCAGCCCTCCGCCACGTCGGCAGTTCGCACGGTGCTAACTCACATCCCCCAAAGACAGCTTCCCCTTCCAACGGCGAAATATCTCCGCCTTGAGCGCCTGATGCTGAGGCAGCATCAAGCCCGGATCCTGGGTCACCATCGCGAACGCCTCTTGTCTCGCCAACTCCAGCAATTGCGCGTCGCGCACCAGATTGGCCGCGCGAAACTCCGGCAGCCCCCATTGCCGCAACCCCAAGAACTCGCCGGGCCCTCTGATGCGAAGATCTTCCTCGGCAATGACAAACCCGTCGTGCGACTGCACAAGCGCCGCCAATCGTTGCTGGGCATTGGAGGCATTGGCCTCAGACCTTCCGTCACGACTGACTTTCGGCCTGGCCTCTCGCGGAAGATACGATGCCATTAAGATGCACAAGGATTGATGCGTCCCTCGCCCGACACGCCCGCGTAATTGATGGAGTTGCGCTAGCCCGAACCGTTCGGCATGTTCGATGACCATGACCGTCGCATTGGGCACATCCACCCCCACTTCAATGACCGTCGTGGCTACTAGAATCTGGATCGTGCCGGCCTTGAAGGCCGCCATCGTATGCTCTTTGTCAGCCGTCGGCATCCTGCCATGCAGCAGCCCGATCTGTGCCTGCGGAAAGACTTCGCGTTGTAACTGTTCAGCTCCCTGTATCGCCGCCTTGAGATCACTTTTCTCAGACTCCTCCACCAAGGGATAGACGATATACACCTGACGTCCGGCCTTCAGCTCATCTCCTACCAACTGCCATGTCTTGCGGCGCTGGCCTTCCGAATAGAGCATGGTCCGCACCGGCTTGCGTCCCGGCGGCAACATATCGATGACCGAGACGTCTAGATCTCCATAGACGGTCATGGCCAAGGTGCGCGGAATCGGCGTCGCCGTCATCACCAGCACATCAGGCCGGTAGCCTTTGTCCAGCAGCGTTTTTCGTTGCAGCACGCCGAACTTATGCTGTTCATCGACCACCACCAAGCCAAGCTTGGCGAACGTGACTTTTTTCTGAAGCAGCGCATGCGTGCCAATGGCCACCTGCGCCTCACCAGACGCCAACTGCGCCAGGACGGCATGGCGCTCCTTAGCCTTGCCACCACTCGTGAGCAGCACCGCATTTACCCCAACCGCCTCTAGCAGCGGCCTGAGATTGAGATAGTGCTGTTCGGCCAGGATTTCAGTGGGAACCATCAGGGCAGCTTGACAACCGGAGCCACAGGCCATCACCAGGGCATGCACGGCGACAATCGTTTTCCCAGACCCGACATCTCCCTGCACCAACCGGTTCATGGGTCGCGAAGTCGCCATATCGGCCTGAACCTGGCGCCATACCCGTTCCTGCGCAGCCGTCAAGGCAAACGGCAGAATCTGTGCCAGCTCTTTTAATTGGCTCACACGGGGATTGAATCGAAACGGTTTGTGCTCTGCCTTCACCTCCTGTTGCCGAAGCACCATGGTCGACTGGAGCAGGAACAATTCTTCGAAGGCCAACCGACGGTGGGCGGCCGTCACACCGCGGTCAAGCGCCGCCAGGTCCGTTTTCGGCGGCGGGAAGTGCACCTGCTGAATCGCCTCACTGATCGGCGACAACCGGTGCCGCGCGCGAATGGACAGGGGCAATACTTCCTGCAACTCTCCTCCGTGGTCGGCCAGCAAGCCCTGCACCAGGATTCGCATCTGGCGAGAGGTCCATCCCCTCGTCTCGTGATAGACGGGAACGATCCGCCCCACGTGCAGCAATTCATCCTCCTGCCCGCTCAACACTTCAAATTGCATCGGCTCCAGCCGTAGATCCATCCATCCACGCCGACCGGCAAGCACACGTCCGGCCATCATAACCCGCGTTCCCTCCTTCAACACGCCTTCCAGATAGGATTGATTAAAAAACACCGCACGCACCGTTCCGGTTTCGTCCTGAACGGCCACGTCAAGAATCGACAGCCGTCGGGACCGTGCACGCGTGGTTTTCGCTTGCGTAATCACTCCACAGATGCACGGCGTACTGCCTGGCACCAGCTTGGCTACCGGCGTGATGATCGATCGGTCGTCATACCGCCAAGGCAAGGTCCACAACGCCTCTTCGATCGTCTGGATTCCGAGACGTTTCAAAAGCAGGGTTCGTTTCGGACCAACCCCCTTGGCAAATTGAATCGAGACCTCTAAAGCAGGCCGTGTGGGAACAATCGTTGTCGCTGTGTGAATCGGTAGGCTTGCCTCTGCGGTATTCACGGGTAGATGAATGGCAAACGACCCCTCTTGCAGGCGGCGAAGGAGTTGGAGCGCCTGCGTCAATCGATTTTTCTGTTCGGAAGTGGTGAGTCCGGCATGGAAATCGACAAACAAACTACGCAAGGAAAGCAGCTCAATTTCAAGCGCGCGAGGATAGAGTCGCTCGCCGAGCGTGCTAATCACCTGTTCCGATATAAAACGATCAAGGTTCTTTACCGTCGGAAGATGGGCATAGGCATCACGGCACGCGAATTCGATGGGTCTGGCCACTCGCTGCAGGAATGCTTGAAAAGACCCGTGGGGATCAGAGGAATCAGGACGTGACATCCTGGGACGGGATCGTACCATAGGCTTCCTGGCGGCTCAATGAAGGGCCGGCACCAGGAATCAACCGTCCCAGGACCAACGACGCTGGCTTTTGCGACTTTCCTTGGACCTCCACCACCTCGATGCTAGAGTAATTTCGTGTAGGACTCACGGAAGGACGCGTATGTATCGACGCAATATCAAGCATATTCTCGGGCTATTGGCCGTTCTGATTGCCATCTTCATCTTCTATCAGTCATGGCTCAAGCCGCACTATTTCCACGAAGTCCCTGCTCCTCCGCCGCAAGTCATTGCAGAAGAAGTCCCTGCCTCCAAAGGCCCCGTGGCGCCGCCCCCACAGGCTGTCACTCCGGAGGTGAAACGATCCAGAACCATCGATCCTGTCAGCATTCCAGTTCCCCGGCATTCTGAACTGCTCGGCACCATTCACGACGAGTTGGAGAAACACAATATTGCTTTGGCAGAAGCCAAACTTGAAGAACTTCCCGCGTCAATTCTCTCGGAATCCGCCACCAAACGCCATGTGGCCATTTTATGGAATAACCTCGGAATCCTTCAGGAAACCGCCGGTGGAACAGAAGTTTCCGTCAAATCTTTTAAAAAAGCGGTGATGCTCGATCCCCAAAACCCGGTGGCCCATCTCAATCTCGCCCATGCGTACTGGGGTCTGCGGGACCCGGCTCTGACGGAAGACTTCCTGCGAAAGGTGGTGACCCTATCTCCGGATGAGCCGTTCCCGCACGTTGCTCTGGCAGATCTCCTTCAGGAAAAAGATCGCCTCACGGAAGCGGCAAAACATCTTGCGCAGGCCAAGGATCGCATGAAAAAAGACCCGGGGCTTCAGTCTTATGTGAAAGCAGTCACCGCCAAGGTGCATCGCGCGGAGAAAGTGGAAGATAAGTTTTCGACACACAATAGCGTCCACTTCACAGTCAAATACGACGGGAGTGAGGATCCGGAGACTTGGACGGCCGTACTCGATATTCTTGAAACGGCCTATCGGGAAATCGGCCAGAAGTTCAATTTCTTTCCCTCGAAACCGATTATGGTCGTGCTGCACACCAAAACTCAGTTCCAAGGAGCCACAGGAAGTCCCCTTTGGGCGGATGGGTTATTCGACCCTGTCCTCGGACGCATCCAGATCCCCAGTCAAGGCGCCGCGACAGATCGCGCTTGGTTGACACGCGTCCTCCGGCATGAGTTTGTTCATGCGCTGCTTCATGAGCAACTGGGAGCTACCGGCGGAGCGATACCCACCTGGCTCAATGAAGGACTAGCCATGCAGCTGGCCAGTGATTCTTGGCAGGACGTCGCGAGCATGCACCCTGGAGAGCATAATCTGCTCCCCCTGGCCGCTCTTGAGGAGAGTTGGGAGGGTTTACCTGCTGAAAAGGTGGGCGCCGCATACATGGAAGCGAATGCCGCTACCCGCTACCTCATCGAACGCTTTGGCATGCACAAGGTTCATGAGTTGCTTCTTCACCTGAAGGCCCGCCAGACAATCGCAGCCGCAATGCAGGATCGCCTTCTGCTCTCCTATGAGACCTTCCAGCAACAGTGGGCAGAAAGTCTGGGCGCTACCGTATCCGCACCCAAATCGTAACTACCATGGGAGAGCCGCTTCATAAACGTCGGCCTCGTTCGCACCGGCCGGATGCCAGAATGGAATTGCTTGAGGATAGGCATTCGTCTCCGGTGCGGAGCCCAGCTCCTCTATGCGATCAATTTCCTCGAACGAGTCTTCCCACAACAGAATGCCTGATGCGCGATCGTAGGTGCGCACCACCAAATCGAAAATGTGCCCGATGGGCTCATTGACCGGTTTTCCCGAGAAGTTCCTCCATACCACCCCCGCACTCCTTGGTCGTTTTCGAGTTCCCGGAACAAACTGATCCTGCCACACAAGCCTTCCGGTAAGAGGATTGACTGCTCGCACCGAAAAGAGGGATTGGAATGCTTGAGGAGCGCGGTCAGCGGCGGGCACGGCGGAAGCAGGTTTTGGAGTAATCGTTGCCTTTACTGTGCTCACCCCGTCTTCACTCACGTTCAGCAAGTTTAATTGTCCCTCCCAGAGAAACCTTCCCGTTTCCGCGTCATACACTCTCAGCATAAATGCAGATTTTCCCTGGATGTCGGCGCCAATTCCTCCGGCAAACACGCGCCCCCTGTTCCCATCGTATTCAGCGGCGCCCTCCTCCTTTACGCTCACGTCGAATGAATCCTCCGAGAGAATGGCGCCTGTCGGAACATTATACGTTCGAACCGTAATCAGAGACGATCCAGCGGCCTGAAAGCCGAACCCCGCGGCTAACACCGGCGAATGATCGGCCGGTGTTTGCGCCACTGATGCAACCATCGCCCCACGTATCATTTCACTTTCCGCCAAATGATAGGGAGCGGCCAAGGCAAACGCCGACATAGAACTTATCCCTACCATTAACCATAGCATCAGAGATAACAATCGCCTGGTAACCCCATAGCTCGATTGGACCGATGTCGCAGTCAGCCATGGTCCTGCAACCCGATATCGGAGTCTTTCTCGATGTATGTGTAGGGCCACGTGTGCCTCCCTTATGAGAGGCGGATTTTCACGTGAAGACGAACCCGAGGTAAATGACTCGACTGACCTGGTTGTCCCCTCGAAGGATGGGGCGGGCAACGAATCGAGGTCTCACGCCCTATCAGCGTTCGCCATCATAGATGCGTGTCCATCGGCCTTGCCCGCGTTGCCCTCGGTATCCAGCCCGCCTAATTCATGACGGTTCGTCATGAAATCGCCGAGTCACGTTGCGAGACCGGCGCACGGAGCCGGGAGGACCCGTGGCGTCCTCATGCAGGACGTTGAGGGGCCGAGGAGTGAGCCCGCCGGCCGAAGGCCCGTCGCAGCAGTGAATCGGCGAGTGCCGCAGAAGTGCTCATGAATAAACCGGGCTTGGATGGTTCTCTATGATGCTGCCGTAGCACGGTGGCCAAGAAGGATCACGGCATGTTGCGACAGACCTACGCCACGGTTATAGTGCTGGTATGCACAATGCGCGTCCGGTCGTCGTTCTTTTGATTGCCCTGATTATCCTGGAAGGTGTCCTCTTCGGCATTGAATCTGGTTCTCCCCTAACAACGATCAAAGACGGCGTCTTATTGGGATTTCTTTTCGGATTGCCCGCGCTGCTCGCAGGTGCGATGATCGTGATCCGTCAACCATGGACCGTAATGGGAGCCGTCATTTACAGCACAATCGCCCTCGCGCTGGACCTCGCAACAATCGTTCAAGAAGCCAGCCAAGCCACCCCACACGTGATCGTCCTCATGCTCATCCTGGGAAGCAGCCTGATCAACTTCCTTATCATGATCCTGGGCGGACGTTGCCTGCTCAGCTTCCACCCTGGCGAACGGCCGCCAGGGTGCCACCATCCCAAACCTCAGTTGCCTTCGTGATCTGAGTCAGACCGATCTTCAATAGCTCGCAGCTCGAACTCGCCTATCCGTTCCTTCTCCACCCTTGGGCAAAGTCCGCCCGTGGCAAAGTTTCGGCAGAGAATCACAAACCTGCAAGTGTTACTCAAGGACATGTGTCAGCCACTGACGAGACCGCCACCAGTTCCCATGACTGAAAGGTGTTCAGCGTGAGCGCAGGCACAATACCCAACGGAATTCAAAGGCGGAGAGCACGGAATGGATGGATTCAATGCCCGAATTGCAGGAAGGCGTCACGAGGAACTCGTATCCCTTATGAGATGAGAGGACTACGTCTTGAACAGGTTCTGACACCAACGCACGGCGGCCAGCACCTCCTCGTAGCGTTCAAAATCAACCGCCTTGAGGAAAATAATGGCGACATATTCGTCGTTTATATCGGTCTGTTCAGTGAAACCAGCCTTGAGGAGGGCAGGGCGTTTCTTGGACACCGCAGGGCCTAGAAAATACTTGGCCTGTTTGGCCACTTCATCGGTTCCTAAATCCTCGGTTGTCCCGTCACACATCAAACTTTTGACGTCGTCCATGGCAATTCCATGCTGACAGAGGCATTGCCCGTCCGACCTCAGCTCCAAGATCCATCCATCATCGCCCAAATCAAGAATGAGGGGGCCGCCAGGCTCCAGCTCATAGAATTGAGGGATATGGGTGCGAAGCTTTGCACGAGCCGCCTCCCATGCAGGAAGAGCCACAGTACTCATGCGCGCGACCGCCGGGGTTGAGGAGTGGGATCTTCAGCAGTCAGACGGGCGCGAAGACGTTCAAGCCGGGCAATGTTTTCAGCTAATTTCGGAAGATCATATTTACGATCCATCCGCACAACTTGCTCCAGCAATTCAATAGCAATGGGCAACTGTCCCAGATCTTCATAACACTGAGCTAACACGTACCGCGCCCCGCCGGCCCGGAGTTCGTCACGGCTTCGTTCGGCAATTGATTGGCTGGTATGACAACAGGCAATGGCGTCTTCGTATCGTTTTTGGATAACGAAGGTCCGGCCTATCATCCGCCAGGCATCGGCAACGCCGCCTTGATTGTTGAGGCGACGCATCAGGACCAGCGATTGCTCATAATATCGAAGTGCGTCATCGCATTGCCCGGTTTCTCTGGACACCAACCCGAGATCGGAAAACAGGACGGCCTTACCCAGCTCATCATGCACGCGCGTCATAATATCGAGCGCTTCGAGATAGTACGCTCGGGCACGATCCCATTCACCGGCGTCCGCGCGGAGATTCCCCAGGTTGGCCAATGTTGTGCCGATGCCTTTGTCGTCCCCCAAAACTTTTTGCAGTTCCAGTACTTCTTGGTAATAATTTTGAGCCGAGTCACGGCGTCCACTAACGGCGCAAATATTTCCGAGGTTCCCCAAAGTGGCACTCAGCGCCCGGTGGTCACCTGTCAAACGGTCACACTCCAACGCTTTTGCATAACAGGCATAGGCATCCGTGTAATGCCCGCGAGCAAAATGTTCGTTGCCCTGGCGATTCAGTTCTTCTGAAAGTCCGTTTCGAAGCGCCATGATTCTTTATGCCTGGAGCACATGCTCCACCGCCTGCTTGGCTCCGAATATGATGCTAGCTCCATCCCCAACGAGAATCGAGTCGAAGTTATATTTCAACAACCGACGAAGCCCTTCCTTGGCCTTCGCAATATCGCCATATCGCTCGGAAGGCAGGAGGTTCAACGCTCCTGCCGGCTTCCCAATCAATGCATCCCCGACAATCAGTACGCCTTTTCCCTGCTGAATATAAAGGGCCGACTCCCCCGGAGACTTCTGATCTTTCAGCTGAATCGCCCAAATACCTCCAGGCAAGAGCTCTCCGTCCCTATAGGTCTTCGACGGCTTCACATCCATCTGCGGCGCATCAGCCTCGGGCACCTGCAATTGACAGCGAAATTCCGCCTGGTAAGTGACCGCCTCGCGCATATGGTCACGATTCGTGACGATAATGTAGTCGAGCGCCCCCTGGCGCCGAATAAGGGTGCTGGCTTCGGCAGTCATCGGAGGAGGATCGATGACAATCTTATGTTCCCCGACCGTAAGAAATAGCCCATTAAAATCGAGCTGTTTTTCTTCGGAAAACCAGGACCACTGCCAAATTCCGGGGAGTAACTGTTTCACGCGCTTCGCCTCACTCTGCCAGAGTTACAAGGTTGAAACCGCGTCCTGCAGGGTCTTCGTCATCTTCGCGCGGATGCCGGCTTCCGTCGGAAGATCAATGATATCGTCCTCTGACACCGTAATGAATTTCCGATTCGCACCTTTGGTCAGGGAGATAAGGAACATGCTGTTGGTTGGCTTCGTCGGAATGACCACCTCGACACCTTGGTCAATGCCTTTGACTACTTCGAGAAACTTACGTTTACCCTCTTCCCATTCGTCCATGGATCCTTTTCTCCCTGCTACATAGCACCTGACGCGGCAGGCGCGGAAGCCAGTAGTTTCTCCACTTCCTGGATAATGACCTCGGCACCGGCCAGTTCCATATTGCCCACCCGCTGCCACCGGATGACACCGCGCTGATCGATCACATACACATTGGGTATAAATTTACCGCCGCCGTAGAGCTTGTCCGTGATCTTATTCGGATCGAGGAGATACGGGTACGTGACTTTCACGGGGAACGCGCTCAGAAATTCGCCCACGTCTCGCTTGGAATTGCCCGACGAATTAATACCGACGACAGCAACATTTTTCCCGACCACCGCTTCGTGAACCTTTTGGAGATTTGTTCCTTGCATCATGCAGGGATCGCAAATATGGAAGAGGCCCAGGACGACTACCTTCCCCTTTAACTGTTCAAGCGAAACGGCGTCTCCGGTAATCGACGTGAGGGCGAAAGCCGGGGCGGGTTCCCCCACCTTAAAGAATCCGGCCGCAATGGCAACGTGAGCCGCCCATAGAGGAACTAGGACAAGGGCAATTATGGTCAGGACCCGTTTCATCAGCGCCTCCTTCCACAAGGCAAGCCAGAGAGGAATACCAACTGCTCTAAATCATGGCATGATCTATCATGCTAATCATTCTGGCATCCTAGCACGCGAATTTTTTCAGGAGCAACCACATAGGCAGGGAAGGTTTGGCTGGGTTGTGAGCGGGGAAGCTCGGCAAGAACGGTGACGGGCAACTTTCAGGAACTTTGCAACCAACGCACAATTCTTCCGCGCATTCGAACGGAAAGAATCCCCTTGGCTATCACTCGATGGAGCGGTCTGAGACAAGCTGCCAACATACGAAGTTTTCGTTGAAAGCGAAACCACGGCAAGGGACGAGTAATGACATCTGCCTCGGCTCGACAGAGTGTCACCCCCAGTTTCCATTGCTCCCACGAGAAGTCTTTGATCGTCACATACAACGCATCAGCACAGTCCTCATCGATGCCATGGCTGGGATTCTTGAGTAACTGCTTCGGCATCCTCCGCACCAGCACTGGTATATCTACATCTGCTTGGATTTCATGAAGAACCGTGCGTGGTAACACCGTGTCAAACAGACTCTGCGCCATGGCTAATCCCAGCAGGACCATCCTCCGACAATGCCATTCGTTCGACTGAAATAGCACTCGACTCCAATCCAATGTCGGCCGCCGGCGCACGAGTTCGGCCACATCACAAATCCATTTGAGTTGTTCCCAGGCGTGTTTGGATCCATGTACGCAGAGCAGAATTAGCAGATCCTCAGGACAAAGCCCCTGCACCGATTTGGTTGGCAGGTTGATCGGTTTCAGCCTGCTCCAGAATACACTCCGGTCTAGCCGGAACCCAAAGTGACGGCGAGCCATGACCCATTGCAGGTCAACAGCTACAATTCCATTCCTTTTCTGGAAGAAGTGATAGGGTTCAGCGGACTCATCATCCGCCCCTTCATCCTGACTGGTGAGTTGGTAACCCTGCGACCACAAGATCTTTCTCGCCTGAGGAATCGCCTCCTGCTCAACGATCAAATCAATGTCCGCACATTCGCGCAAACTGAGGTCGCCATAGGCAACCTGCGCAAGTGTCACGCCTTTGAAAGGAATCGCCGTGATGCCCTTCGCCGCCAACGCGTCAAGCAGCGTCACAAGCTCCTTGGAGAGTAACGTATTTAAGAGCGCATTGGCCTGATTGTGCCGACGGTAGGCTTCATGAATCATCGAGGGCATCGCCGCAGGACAGATCATGGCAAGATTGCGGTAGACCAGGGGCGCGACCCCGTGCGTCTTCGACAATTCCCAGACTACATCCCAATTCATACCGTGACACACCAGGTCCGCAATTTCGACTCGAACAAATTCACTCACCGCCGTTCGCGCACAAAGCACGAGTAAACGTCCCTCCGAAGACATGAGTGAGAGGCCTGGCGACAATACCTTCGGTTTACGCAACCCTTCAGCCACTTGGGACGGTGTCCACCTAGCGATCGTGGGTCCTGCCTGCTGTGCCATCTCAGTTCTTTCTCCTGCCTAACGCTTTTCCAAAAGAGGCGTCACCAACCACGGCAGGTCCATGACGTCACGGCCAAAGTGCAGCCGATAGCAATCTGTTTGCTCAATCAGCCGCGCAAGTGCTTGAAATTCTCGACGAGCTACCTCCGGGTCGTACACGAGCAACGAATGCGGAAGAATCATTTCCAGGGCCACTTTTTTCGACAGCGGTTCCAGGCAGCTGTGGGAAGAATCGACGACAAAAGGAAAAATAATCACGGCGGGCTCACAGGGAGCCCCGAGTGGGCCCGGATAGAGATCTTCGGCATAGAAATAGTGTTTGGGCGTCCCTGGGTGAAGAACAGAGGGCGGCGCAGTGCGCAATTCAGGGAAGAAAGAGATGGTTTGGTTGGTGACATTAATTTTTAGCGGGTATGGGAGAATCTCTACTCTTGTGCCATTCAATCGGAAAAATGGGTGGTCATCGGAGAGATAGCGATATCCGGATCTCAACAAGGACAGAAAGGATGTGGTTTTTCCACGCCCACTAAACCCCGGAATCAACACTCCTCTCCCGTTGTGTTCGAGGGCCGTGGCATGAAAGGTATAGAGACCGCGACGTTTCAGCAGTTCGGTCATCGCGAAATGAACGAAGCTCACACGAATATCGGGCGCCATAGATTCCGGCCGCACAAGGTACCCCTGTGCGGTATGCAGGGCGCCATCGACGACTACCAGACCTTCGTCGTGAAAGTCCGCAATCAACAGTCCCTTGTCCGAGTACATATCGCAACGCCATGTTGTTTGCCGATCTGGTCCGATTGCGAGTCCCGAACCGCTATAGAGCAATAGTGCCGTACTGGGGATTAGGAAAGGGATATCTCGACGGTCGTCAACTGCATCAAATTGCATCAGCGTCGGACGGGGCGCCGTGACGCTGGATAAAAAGTGGTGCAGCAATGTCTCAACGGAATCCATCAACTCGGGCGAGTTGGTGGCAAACCTTATTTCTATGCCATGGATAGAGAGTAGAAGTTCACTCGTCGTCGACATGACGGACATTACCACCTCTTTGTACAAGCCCGCTCAGCGGGTATTATCATCGTTCCACTTAGAGCGGGCTCGCCGGCCGTAGACCGGCCAGCCCGCTGATTCGCGGAACGTTGAGTCTGTTACCAGGGGCCTCTACTTCATGGTGCGAGACAGCTGAATAGCCGTCACATCGCGCAACAACTCGTGCTTCACAAGCTCAGGCTTCACATATTCGCGCTTGGGTTTTTGTTCCATCGGGCTGACTCCTTTTCAGACTAGAATTAGAAAACACCGAAGACCTGTTCGAGCCCCAATTGCCGGACTACCAGCCCTTGTTAGGCCCTGTTTTGCGTGATGACACGGGACAGCTGAATAGCCGTTACATCGCGCAACAACTCGTGCTTCACGAGTTCCGGCTTCGCGTACTCGGCTTTCTTCCGTTGCTCCATCCTTACTCACCTCCTTTCAGTGTGAAGTAACCCCTCCTGGCGGAACTGATCTATCAGATCAAGCAGGTCTGATTGAGCGTCTTGAGACGTCACGTCGAATCTGTCGCAAATAGTCGAACAAATTGCCGCAAGAGAAAGCGCTCCAACGCACTGCTCCCAGACCATGGATCCCACGGCATTCAGGCTGTAATAACGGCCGGTACTCAGATTGAGTAATACGCTCTCCCCATCCAAGACGGTACTGTGGACGTCCTCATTTTGTTTCGGAAAAATGTGAGAAAGATCAACCTTGTGCTCCGTCAAAACCGGTGTCATAGCGGGCATAACCACCTCCTGGCATTCGAAGAACATCCCGATTACGCAGAAACTGTTTTGGGCTTGTCATGAGTCACTTGCGACGCCATGGGTCTGAGAATGATGCCGCTGGATACTGCATATCCAAAAAGGTAGCATTGGGCAGTGGTTCTATCTATTCCCAATGAGGCTGGTGAGAGCTCTCTTTGGAGGGGCAGAACGCCTCCACGAGGAAATTGGCGAGCAGTGGAGGCAGCAATGAGCCGCTTCATGCGAGTGTGGAGACCCGAGTTAATCAGACAGTCAGGCAGGCTGTCGACAAAACGGAGATCTATTGTGCAGAGATTTCGAAGAACGAGAAATTGAGCCCCGCTATGGAACTATCGGAAGAGAGGGTTCGACGACTACTCGGAGGACATTACCGGCGGCTGGGGAAACCTGAGGGTCACAGTGAACGCTTGCCAATAGGAAGAAGGTTCGAGGAACTCACGCCCGTTCAGTGTTAACCAAGCATGGCCTTCCAGGTGCTGCTGGACTTTTCTAACGCCACAATTAAATTGAACAGGAAGCCCTGCTCGCCGAGCGAACAAAAACAGCGTCAGCGCGCGTGGAAAACAATTACCTTTAGGGTTGTAGGGAAATAACGCCAGCCATCGATCCACGTAATAGACCATATCTTCCGTGACTGTTTTCTCCTCACCCCCAGACGCAGACCTGCAGCACAACCAGCGGAGTAGGCGTCGGAGACTCACGACGCGCAAAGCTATCCGGACCCCTAGCACCACAAGCCCTGTGCCAGCAATCAGGCGATATTTCCGGACCCATGACATGCCTCAGTCTAGCAAGGCGCGTGCGGAAGTCCAGACGATCCGATGAAGCAGCGAAAGATCAGGGTCAGCGTGGCAGCTCGAAGAGCCCGAGTTGAAGTTCTTCCGCTCGAGTAAACGAGATAGGATATTGTTCAGTGAAGCAGGCATCGCAATATTGACCGGGCCTACCAGGCGCAGCCTTGACCATGCCCTCAAGACTCAAATAGGCGAGGCTATCCGCGGTAATGTATTTGCGAATTTCGTCGGTGGTATGACTGGAGGCGATCAGTTCCTTCTTCGTCGGCGTATCAATACCATAGAAGCAGGGCGAAACGATGGGAGGAGAACTAATCCGCATATGCACTTCTTTGGCGCCGGCGTGCCGCAACATTTTGACAATTTTCCGACTCGTAGTCCCTCGAACCAACGAGTCATCCACCACGACGACACGCTTTCCTTCTAGGACTTCCGGAACGGCATTGAGCTTGACCTTAACACCGAAGTGGCGAATCGATTGCTCAGGCTCAATGAACGTACGGCCGACATAATGATTGCGGATTAGCCCGCTTTCAAACCGAACGCCAGAGCCCTCGGAATAACCTAAAGCCGCCGGCACCCCTGAATCCGGCACTGGAATCACGATGTCCGCTTCCACCGGGGATTCCTGCGCCAATTGTCGGCCAAACGCCTTTCGGATCGAGTAGACCGCGCCCCCGCCAAAAATACGACTGTCGGGGCGTGAAAAATATACATACTCGAACACACACATTGCGGGCTGAGTCGGGGCAAAAGGCTTATAACTGGTCGCGCCCCGATGATCCAGGACGACCATCTCTCCCGGTTCAATTTCCCGCACATATTCGGCGTCGAGCAAGTCAAATGCGCAACTTTCTGAGGCCACAATCCACGCATCTCGCAAACGTCCCAGACAGAGCGGACGGAATCCATGTGGGTCACGAGCCGCAATGACCCCCTGATCAGTCATGAGCACAACCGAAAAGGCACCACGAACCTGGGTGAGCGAATCAATCACTCGATCGAGCAGCGTATCGGCCCGCGAATGGGCAATCAGGTGAATGATGACTTCCGTATCGGAAGTCGATTGAAAAATGGCGCCATAGGCTTCCAATTCGCTGCGAAGCATGGTGGCATTGATCAGATTTCCGTTATGGGCCACAGCCAAATTCCCGAACGCAAAGTTCACAGTCAGCGGCTGCACATTTTTAAGGCCGGCGCCGCCCGCAGTGGAATAACGATTGTGTCCGATGGCCATGGTGCCGGGGAGCCGCGCTAACGCCTGCTGCGAGAAGATATCGGCAACGTGGCCCTGGCCCTTCTCGACATAAAACTGCTCCCCATCGTTGGAGACAATGCCGGAGGCTTCCTGCCCACGGTGTTGCAGCGCGTAGAGACCAAGATAGGCGAGATTCGCAGCTTCTTTATGGCCGTAAATGCCGAAAACGGCACACTCGTCATGAAATCTATCGGAAGAAATGAGGGGTAATTCGTTGGCCATGACGTATGGACTCTAGTCCTGACCGAGTGCCCGCGGAATCGCCAGGGCCCAATGCTCATGTACGGTGGTCACATCGAGATCGATCACGCACCCCGAGGCACGCTTATCGCCATCCACTTGAATCACCAACCGGCTGCCTCCAACCGTGCCGATGCGTGACGCATGCACGCCGGCGCTCCTGGCTGCATTCAACACCTTGGCTGCCTGTTCCTGCTTCACCGACAATACAATGCGCGATTGGCTTTCTCCGAAAAGCAGCGCATCGCGACGCAAACTATCAAGCGCCAATTGTACCACAGCGCCGAGTCGCCCATCCGGCCCCGAGACGCAACACTCCGCCAGGGCCACGGCCAATCCTCCATCAGAGCAATCGTGTGCAGATTGAACCAAGCCCTCACGAATCAGTCGAATCGTACAGGCCTGCACTGCCTGCTCGTCCTCCAGATTCAACAACGGCGGCGATCCCTGCTCGCGATGATGCACGATCTTGAGATATTCTGTTCCCCCAAGATCCTCACGTGTTCGGCCCAGCAGAATAATGACGTCGCCGTCCTGCTTAAACCACTGCGTGGCCGTGCGATCAGCCTCCTCGACCAATCCCACCATCCCGATCATCGGGGTGGGGTAAATCGACAGGTCATTCGTCTCATTGTACAAACTTACGTTCCCGCTGACGATGGGCACGCTCAACGCCTCACAGGCATCTTTCAGCCCTTCGATGGCCAGCACGAATTGCCACATGACTTCTGGCCGCTGCGGATTGCCGAAGTTTAAACAGTCGGTCACGCCGATCGGTTCCGCGCCAGAACAGGCGAGATTGCGCGCGCATTCCGCAATAGCAATCTTGGCCCCTTCATAGGGATTCAGCAGACAATACCGTCCATTACAATCGACCGATACCGCTAGAGCCTTGTTGGTGCCTTTCACTCGCAGCACCGCCGCATCCGACCCCGGCCGCACCATTGTGTTCGTCCGCACCATGTGATCGTATTGCTCATACACCCAGCGTTTACTCGCAATCGTCGGTGAACCTAAGAGCTGGAGCAGGGCCGCATCCGCGTCCTTCACGTCCGGCAAGGCGTCATAATTCAACGCCTGCAACATCTCTTGATAGGCCGGCGGCGAGCTAGGCCGGTCATATCGCGGACCATCATCTGCCAGGGCCTTGGCTGGAATCTCCGCCACGATTTGACCGTTCTCCTTGAGAACAACCTTGCCGGTATCCGTTACCCGCCCGATGACCGCGACATCCAGATCCCATTTGCGGCAAATCTTGATGACTTCGTCCTCTCGACCGGCCTTGGCCACCATCAACATGCGCTCCTGTGATTCGGACAGCATGATTTCATACGGCGTCATGCCGGGCTCGCGACGTGGGACATCCACCAATTCCAGCTCCACACCAGTCCCCTCCCGCGAAGCCATCTCACAAGCCGAACTCGTCAAACCAGCGGCGCCCATGTCTTGAATGCCCACCAGACAATCGCCGGCCATCAATTCCAAACAGGCCTCGAGCAGGAGTTTTTCCGTGAACGGATCACCGACCTGAACCGTCGGACGTTTTTGAGCCGCCTCCTCATCGAACGAATCCGAGGCCATCGTCGCGCCGTGAATCCCGTCCCGTCCGGTCTTCGAGCCGAAGTAGATCACCGGATTGCCGACCCCTGCCGCTTTGCCCAGAAAAATCTTGTCTTTTCTGGCAATCCCGAGGCAGAACACATTGACCAGCGGATTGAGCGCATAGATGTCATTGAAGACGATCTCCCCACCAACCGTCGGCACCCCCATACAATTGCCGTAACCGGCAATGCCCGACACGACACCCTTGAGAAGATGGCGTGTATTCGCATTGTCCAAGCCGCCGAACCGCAACGAGTTCAACAGGGCGATCGGCCGCGCTCCCATGGTGAAGATGTCTCGAAGAATTCCGCCGACCCCCGTTGCGGCCCCCTGGTACGGCTCTATGAAGGACGGATGGTTATGGGACTCCATCTTGAAGACCGCGCACAGGCCGTCGCCGATATCCACGGCCCCGGCATTCTCACCGGGCCCCTGGACGACTCGCGGACCTGTCGTCGGTAATTTCTTCAGATGGATGCGAGAGCTTTTGTAGGAGCAATGTTCGCTCCACATGGCCGAGAACATGCCCAGTTCGGTCCAGTTCGGCTCCCGTCCCAGAATTTCCAGAATCTTCTTGTATTCAGCCTCGCTCAGCTTGTGCTGCTCAAGGATGGCTTGGGTAATGACCAGTGATTTCATGCGTTGCACATTCTCTATCGTGGATGAGCGCCGATACATCCGGCACTTTTGTTCACGCGCGCCGCCTTCACACGCCGACCAATCGGGATTGCTGTTCCGATTTGCCGAACGCGCTCAACATGGACAGGAAAATCAACCGGCCGTCTTCGTTGCCCAGCACCGTTTCCGCGCTTCGTTCGGGGTGTGGCATCATCCCCAACACATTCCCGTCAGCATTCATGATCCCCGCAATATTGTCCAGAGAACCGTTCGGATTCGCCTCAGGCGTCACCTTGCCCTCTGCCGTACAATACCGGAAGATCACTTGCGCATTGGCCTTGATGCCGCCCAGCGTAACCGGATCGGTGTAATAGTTGCCATCCGCGTGCGCAATGGGAATCTTCAGCACCTGGCCGGACTCGCAACGATTGGTGAATCGAGTGGCGGCATTCTCCACCTTCACATACACATCCTTGCAAATGAAGTTCAGCGAGGTATTTCTCAACATCACGCCGGGTAACAAGCCCGCCTCCAGAAGAATTTGAAAGCCGTTGCAGATGCCGATGACCAGCCCGCCCTCGCGCGCGAACGCTTTGAGCGCGCCCATGACCGGAGAAAATCTGGCGATCGCGCCCGTCCGCAGATAATCTCCATAAGAAAACCCTCCCGGCAGGACCACGGCATCCAACCCTGCCGGCAAGGTGTCCTTATGCCAGATCATCTTCACAGACTGCCCGAGCACATCCTGAAAGATGTATTCGCAGTCGTGATCGCAATTACTGCCTGGAAACACCACCACGCCGATGTTCATTTCACTCACCCTCACCTCATCGCGGTGCGATGGTAGGATCTGGTTTGACTGCGCGCGTCCAACGAGGGCATTCCAAGGCTACGCGTTGCGCGAGCACAAAGCAGGTCCTGCCGTCGCGCTGCCTCACTGCAACTCGTACCGATAATCCTCGATCACCGTGTTCGCCAGCAACTTTTCACACATCTGCTTCACCTGGGCATCCGCCTTGACGCGATCTGGTTCGTTCACGTCTACTTCCATGTACTTGCCCACTCGCACATTCGCCGCATTCTTGAACCCCAGGGAGTCCAGCGCATGTTCAATCGCCTTTCCCTGCGGATCGAGAATTCCCTGCTTCAGCGTCACATGAATCTTGGCTTTCATTGTGCCTTTCCCACTTCTTGCTGTGCTTTGCCGACCCGCTGCACGTACTTCCTGATCCAAAAGATCACGCCGACCGTCCCAAGCCCTGCCAGCGACATCAGGACGAATGCCCAGCGCCAGGGTGATTCCTTGAGGTGATAGGCCATCAACGCCACGGTAGCGGCCCACACCAGGATCGCCGCGACCAAGCCGTAGTTCAAAAACAACTGGAGAAACCGGTTCATGCCGATCCTATTCACAAACCCGCTTCAAGACTTCTTGATAGGCCTCTTCGATTTTGCCGAGATCTTTGCGGAACCGGTCTTTGTCCATCGACTCCTTCGTTGTCTGATCCCAGAACCGGCAAGTGTCGGGAGAAATCTCGTCGGCGAGAATGAGTCGATTGTGAAAGACGCCGAACTCCAGCTTAAAATCCACCAACAGCATACGTCGCTGCTTGAAGAAGGGTGCCAAGACCGCATTGATCTTGTGGCCCAGCTCGCGCATTTCACGCAACACCGCCGGCGTTGCGACGTTCAACATACGCAAATGGTCGTCATTCACCAACGGATCGCCCAGTGCGTCGTCTTTATAATAAAACTCGATGATGGCGGGGTCGATGGCGGCACCTTCTGCAAGACCCAATCGCTTGGCGAGACTCCCCGCCACCACGTTCCGGACCACCACTTCCACCGGCACAATCGTCACCTTCTTGGTGAGCATCTCGCGATCGCTCACGCGTTCAATAAAGTGGGTCTGGATTCCCTGCTGCTCGAGAAGTCGAAACAGCCTCTCCGACACCCGGTTGTTGACCACGCCCTTGTCGACGATGGTCCCGCGCTTTTGCGCATTAAACGCGGTGGCGTCGTCTTTGAAATACTGCAACACCTGATCCGGGCGTTGGGTCGTGAAAATTTTTTTGGCCTTGCCCTCGTACAACATTGTGCCAGCCGGTTCGCCAGTCATCCTCAATCCTCCAACTACCGTGCGAACAATTCCAGAATGTCGTCCAGCGGTCTGATGGTTCCCAGCAACGTGGGGTGTCCGAACCGTCGGTCATGGCGATATTCTTTCACCTGTTCAAGTGCGCGGATCAAACCGTGAAAGTCCTCCAGCTTGTCCGTCTCGAAATAGGTGATGAAGTCAAAGTCGTCCAGGCCGCTCGAATGATACAGTTTCCGTTTCACAGTATTCATGTAAGGCAGCGCCGCTTGCGTGTGCTCCTGCATGAGCGCAGCGCGCGTGTCCAGATCCAACGCCCACCACTCGGCATCTTTTCTGATCGGAATAACGATGGCATAGGATTTCATTCCCGCGTCAGTCGACAGCTGCAACTCTTTCTTCATGGAATCGGGAAATCCAGGTGCGTAGGCCGCCTTCTTGGTCAGACCATGCAAATAACTCGTCGCCACCAGATGGCGCCCCAACCGAGTGCCCAGCAACGAGGTGAGAAACTGTTGCGTATCAGACAAGGCGTGGGCATGGATGCGGAACATGAAGTCAGCATGGTCCGAAAGCCCGCGAAGCAGATACGATTCGATCAC
Source organism: Nitrospira sp. CR1.1 (assembly GCA_014055465.1). NCBI lineage: Bacteria > Pseudomonadati > Nitrospirota > Nitrospiria > Nitrospirales > Nitrospiraceae > Nitrospira > Nitrospira sp. CR1.1. The sequence goes on along the minus strand of WIAF01000016.1, from coordinate 10,441 downwards.
AATCTTATTCGAGAATTGCTCGATCAGCCCCTTGACCTCAGACACGGCAATGACGCGCGCTTCGCCAGTGAGATCCCACCAGTCATGATCCATTTGGAACGCAGCGAAGGTGCCGTAGACGCCGGGCTGGGTCAGCAGGACCTCTCGATCGACTGCCCGGGCCGGCACAACCACCGCCCCGAACAACACCGCCACCATCAGCACGATCCTCATTATTAATGCAGCCATCAGGCGCGCCTCTTCCGGCGTCGCTTCGCCGGAATCGCACGGGCGCCGAAGACCCGGCGGAACACCTGATCCAAATGCCGCAGATAATACAGGGGGTCGAAACAGGCCGTAATCTCGCCCGGCTTAAGATGAGTAGTAATGAACGGATCTCGAGTGACGAGTTCCTGAAATCCAATCCCGCCTTTCCAGGCCGTCATGGCATTGCGTTGCACCGCCTCATAGGACTCCTTGCGCTGGGCGCCCTTATCGATCAACGCGAGCAGCAGCCGCTGCGAATACACCAGCCCCCCGGTCAAATCCAAATTCCGCTGCATCCGCTCAGGATACACCACCAGGTTCTTGATCAGATCGGTCACACGGGCCAACATGTAATCCACGAGAATGGTGCTGTCGGGCATGATCACCCGCTCGACCGAAGAATGGCTGATATCTCGTTCATGCCAGAGCGCGACGTTTTCCATCGCCGCCAGGCTATTAGCACGCACGAGGCGCGCAAGACCGCAGAGATTTTCCGAGGCAATCGGATTGCGCTTATGCGGCATCGCCGAGGAACCCTTTTGCCCTTCTGAAAAATATTCTTCCGCCTCCAGCACTTCCGTCCGCTGCAGATGGCGGATTTCCGTGGCGATCTTTTCGATGGTGGCAGCCAGCAACGCCAGGGCGGACGCATAAGCCGCATGCCGATCGCGTTGCACAATCTGATTCGAAACCGGATCCGAGGCCAGCCCCATCCTGGCACACACGTATTCTTCGATTTCCGGCCCTTGATGCGCGAATGTCCCCATCGCGCCGGAGAGTTTGCCCACCGCAATGTCTGCCCGGGCCGCTTGAAGCCGTGTCCGGTGACGGCAGGCCTCTTCGTACCAAATGGCCAGTTTGAACCCGAAGGACACCGGTTCGCCATGGATACCATGCGAACGGCCGACCATCACCGTATGGCGATGCTCGAGCGCGCGCGCCTTCAAGACGGCGATCAACTCGTTGAGATCTTCAAGGATCAGATCGAGCGCCTCGGTCATCTGCACCGCCAGAGACGTATCGACGATATCCGATGAGGTGAGCCCCATGTGGAGAAAGCGATGCTCGGGCCCCACGGACGCCATGAGCGATTCAAGAAACGCGATCACATCGTGCTTCGTCACCTTTTCAATTTCGGCAATGCGCGCCACATCGATTTTCGCTTTTTTGCGAATCTTTGCGCTCGTACCGCGCGGAATCTGTCCGGCCCGTTCAAACGCCGCGCAAGCCTGAAGCTCAACTTCCAACCAGATCTCGTACTTGTGTGTCAAATCCCAGATGGCCGCCATGCGCGGCCTGGTGTAACGGTCGATCATCTCTTCCTCGTTATTCGCCGCTCGTGAAGCGTCGTTCGTTCAGGCATCCGAACGGGAATCCCTGCGAAAGACGTGTCACGTCTCACGTGTCACGTGAGGGTCGGAGCCCACGACCGGCAATTCCGGAAACGCGCGTTTCCGCTCCAAACGGCCGTCCGATCCAAGCACCTTGTCGAGAATACCGTTGACAAACTTGGAGGCTTCTTCATCGCCGAAACTTTTCGCGAGCTCGATTGCTTCATTCAGCGTCACCTTCGCCGGCACTTCCGGCACATACAGCAACTCGAAGCATCCCAGCCGCAAAATGTTCCGATCGATGATCGGCATGCGGCCGACTTTCCAATTGGTGGCATACGTGCCGATTAACGCATCCAGCTCTTTTTTCTGTTCTCTGACTCCGGCGACAAGGCGCTCCGCGAAGACCCGCAGCTCTTCGGTAAGGGGATAGTGCAGCCAAAAATCGTCCAGCCACGGACCCGCCTGGCCATGAATATCGTATTGGAAAAGAATTTGTACTGCCCGTTCACGGGCTTGGTGTCGAGAGGCCATAAGACAACGCCGGTCAGCGTTTCGACCTCGCGGCCGTTCGTCCGGCTCTTCGTGAGGAGGCGGACGGCGACACGTCCTCGCTCTCGTCTTTTTTGAGTTGTCGCATGACATTGACCATTTCAATGGCCGTTTTCGCGGCATCGGCGCCACGATTGAGCTTCGCCGGATCCGCGCGTTCAATTGCCTGCGCCACCGTGTCGGTCGTGAGCACGCCAAAGATCACCGGCAGATTCGATTCCATCGACGCTTGCAGGATGCCCCGGCTCACCTCAGCGCTGATGTATTCAAAATGGGGGGTGTCGCCTCGAATGACGGCGCCGAGACAGATGACCGCATCGAATCGACCTGACCGGGCGAGCTGGCGGGCCACGAGGGGAATTTCAAATGCACCGGGCACTCGCACGACCTCGATCGCCTCGTCGGACGCTCCGGCCTTGGTCAGCGCCTTGACGCACTCGGTCAACAGGCGGCTGGTGACGAACTGATTAAATTTGCTCGCCACGATCCCGACAGTCAGCCCCCTGGCGTCTTGGGAGCCTTTGCGAAGCTTCATGCAGTGAGATACCGATTCACACGTTTCATGGATTGCGCGTACGCCGAAGAAAGAGAGGGATCATACCTGGAAACTCCCCCAAATGGCTATACGTTTCAGGTGCGCCTGTTTCTCTTACGAGGGCGCTCGCAATGAGGGCGCAGCAGTGTGAATCAGACCTTTTTCAACAGGTGACCGAGCTTGGCTTTTTTCGTGCGAAGATATTTTTCATTGTCGGCGCGGGGCGGGATTTCGATCGGCACGCGCTCAACCACTTTCAACCCATACCCTTCAATCCCGACAATCTTGCGCGGATTGTTGGTGATCAAGCGGATCTTATGCAGCCCGAGCTGGACCAAGATCTGCGCGCCGACGCCATAGTCGCGTAAATCAGCCTTGAAGCCGAGTTGAAGATTCGCTTCGACCGTATCGCTGCCGGAATCCTGAAGGCCATAAGCTCTTATCTTGTTCAGCAGGCCGATTCCTCGCCCTTCCTGATTGAGATAGAGCAACACTCCGCGGCCATCCTTCTGGATGATCTCCATGGCCCGATGGAGTTGCTCGCGGCAGTCGCACCGCAGCGAGCCCAGCACATCCGCCGTCAAGCAGCCGGAATGAACCCGGACGAGCATGGGTGTCTCGGCATCAACCTGCCCCTTTACCAAAGCAATATGAGTCGCTCCGTCGATGTCGTTCTCGAACGCAATCGCCTCAAAATCACCAAACATGGTGGGCAAAAACGCACTCGCCGCCCGTCGCACAAACGTCTCACGGTGCATCCGGTATTCGATCAAGGCCTTGATCGTCACCATTTTTAATTTGTGACGCTTGGCGAACTTGGTCAACTCGGCCACGCGCGCCATCGTCCCGTCTTCATTCATGATTTCGCAAATAACTCCCGCGGGATAGAGTCCGGCCAATCGCGCCAGGTCCACCGACCCTTCGGTCTGTCCCGCGCGCCGGAGCACCCCTCCGACTTGCGACTTCAAGGGGAAAATATGACCGGGTCGCGCCAGATCGGCCGGAGAACAACGGGGATCGATCGCGACATGGATCGTCGTGGCGCGATCTGCCGCAGAAATGCCTGTCGTGATACCTTTCCGGGCATCAATTGACACCGTGAACGCGGTGCCAAAGGTAGCCGTGTTCTCCGCGGCCTGCGGCGTCAGCTGCAACTCCTCCACCCGCTCCGGCGTGAGGGCCAGGCAGATCAACCCACGTGCATGCTTGGCCATGAAGTTGACCGCCTGCGGGGTAACCTTGCTGGCCGCCATCACGAGATCACCTTCGTTCTCGCGATCCTCATCATCGACGAGGATGACGAACTTCCCCTTCTTGATGTCCCGAATGGCCTCTTCGATTGAGTTAAACGGTGTCGCCATAGTCCCTCTATTGTACAGACCGGCCTGCGTGGGTGCCCAGCTAACTCTTTTCAAACCATACCTGTCAACGGGAAAACCCTTCGGCACTCGGAGCTTCCGCGACCACCCGGGGCCGCCACCGCAGGGCGGAACTTACCGTCATCGCGGCGGCAGCGCTCACCAGCGCCAATCCGAGAAACCCCGGCACGAACGTCCCCGTACCCTCCCGTAGCAGGCCGAACCCGATCGGCACAAAGAATCCGCCGATCCCTCCGGCGGCCCCCACCAGACCCGACGCCAGACCGATATCCTTGGGAAACCACTCGGAGACAATTTGAAAGATCACGCCGTTGCCGAATCCCATGACAGCAATCGTCACCATCAGCAGGCTCGCCAACCAGGGCAGTGCGGGAAGCGACCCCGCAAATGCCGTCATGAGAGCGAGTGCGATCAACACACCAGCCAAGACCGGCAGACCTCCCCAGCGATCCGCCACATACCCGCCCACCGGACGGATCAGGCTGCCGGTCAATCCGCAGAGCGCGGCTATTGCGCCGCCGACAATCGGGTCGCTGCCGTACTGATCATGCAGCAGCACCGGAAGAAAACTCGTGAGGCCGACAAATCCGCCGAACGTAATACCATAGACGAGGCACAGCCAATAGACGGACGGCACATGCACCATCCCCCACGCTTGCTGCCACCAGGCGCCCCCTCCGGCGGAACGAGCAGGAAGCTCTTCCCGCACCACCCGGGCGAACAGGCCGATGGCCACCAGAATCGGAATCGCCATGACGCCGCAGGCGCCATGCCATCCCCACTGTCCCTCCCATCGTGGCGCCAGCAAAAGGACCAACACCGTTCCGATATTGCCGGACGCGACCAACCCCAATACGAGGCCTTGATGGGCGGCAGGATAGGCCCGACTGGCAACAGGCATGGCCACGGCAAAACTTGCGCCTCCGGCTCCAAGGAGTATCGCCATTCCCAGCAACTCTACATACTGTGTCCCGTTGAGAGCCGCCCAGATGACCGCAATCAGTTGCAGCCCCAACACCAATAGACCGGTTCGCCTGGCCCCATACCAATCGCAGGCCCAACCGGCCACAATACGCAGCAGGGCACCACTGAGAAGCGGGAGCGCGACCAACAGGCTCTGTTGCGTCGCCGTCAGGTGCAGATCCTCGCCGATCGCCACGGCCAGGGCCCCGAAGATCAGCCATACCATGAAACTCACGGTGAGATGCAGCCAGGCGCCTGCCAGGGTCGGCCAATGCCCGCTACGCAGGGCCATTCCCAAGGTGCTGAGACTCCCCAACGACTTCATCCTGCGCGATTTAATCCGTTACCATCCAATTGGTCTTTCAGCATCACCCACGCACTATACGAGGCGCGATTTCAGAGACGCAAGCGAGGCGGGAGCGCGTCCGCCCGGCTCATTGTTGCCCGGCGCCCGACATCTGGTATAGTCAGCCCCTACATCCCTATAGGTTCGATTGGCATGGCGCAGCGTAAACCAAAACACGATTCCGATTCAGACGCGGTCCTGGACGAAGAAGACGTCCTAGAACCGGAGGCCCTGGAGCCAACGGACGATGAGGTGTCGGAGGAACATGAGGCGGCCGAGCAGCAGCCGTCAAAAGAGACGCAGGATGCCCCGCTTTCCACGTCCCTGGTCCCCGTCACCACCCTGCAGCAATATCTGACGGAGATTCGCCGGTATCCCTACCTCAGCAAAGAAGAAGAGTTGCGCCTCTTCGAGGAGTATCAGCTTCGCGGGAGCCGTGATGCGGCGATGAAACTTATTCTTGCCAATCTCCGGGTCTCCGTCTCCATCGCCTCCGAATACCTGCATACGGGCGCTGACCACATGGACCTGATTCAGGAAGGGAACGTCGGCCTGCTGCAGGCGATCAAGAAGTTCGATCCGACGAAGAACGTGCGCTTTTACGCCTACGCAGCCTGGTGGTCCAGGGCGTACATCCTCCGCTACCTGCTGAACACCTATCGCCTGATCAAGGTCGGCACCACTCAGGATCAGCGCAAGCTCTTCTACAATCTGAAGAAGGAAAAGGCCAAGCTCGAACGCGAAGGCTTCGCTCCGGACAGCAAACTGTTGGCTGACCGGCTCAACGTGCGCGAACGCGATGTCATCGAGATGGATCAGCGGCTAGGCAGTTGGGAGTTATCCCTCGACCAACCCATCGGCCAGGAACACGACGGCACCTTGATGGACGTGTTGCCTGCGCACGAACAGCCGGCGGATGAAAAACTGGCCGACACGCAACTGAAGGCGCTGTTTCGGCGCAAGCTGGCGGAGTTCACCAAGACGCTGGACGAGCGCGAGGAGGACATTCTTCGCAACCGCATTCTGTCCGAAACCCCCTTGACCCTCGAAGACATGGGCGCCAAGTATGGCATCACGAAGGAACGGACCAGGCAACTGGAGGCCCGAATCATCAAACGACTTCGTGATTTCATCAAGAAGGATGTGAAGGACTTTGACCGTCTTCGGATGTAAGGCGGCGCCTGGTGTCAGGATCGCCCTCACCGTTCTGGTGCTGGGGACCGTCCTTGAATCCGCCTGTACGCTCCCTTCTCACGCCGCCTCGCCCATCACCGTGGAAAATTCCCGGCCTGGCCAATCCGACTGGGTCTTGACCGATTCCGCCGACCATGAAGTTGAGGGTTATGCCTCGGCCACGAGCATCCAGCGCGGCGAGCCTCTTCGCTTGTATATTCACAGCATCGATCCCAGGGTGACGCTCGCGATCTATAGGATGGGATGGTATGGCGGGGCCGGGGCCCGCCTGGTGCGGGGCGGCATTACTCTGCCGGGCATTCGGCAGCCCATGCCAACCGCGGATCCCGTGACCGGCCTCATCGAATGCCACTGGCAGGTCTCATACACCCTGACCACGGAATCGACCGACCACTCTGACTGGCTCAGCGGGATCTATCTCGTGAAACTGACCGGCTCGGCCAGCGGCAAACAGAGTTATATCATCTTCGTGGTCAGAGAGGACGATCGGCCGTCGGAGTTCCTCTTCCAATCAAGCGTCACAACCTTTCAGGCCTACAACAACTGGGGCGGCAAATCGACCTATCCCTCCAACAGCCGGGATGAGCAATGGGCACGCAAAGTGTCTTTCAACCGTCCCTATGCCAGGAGCCAACATCCTCAAGGGGGCAGCGGCGTAGGTGCGGGAGAGTTCCTCACCGCCATGTCGATTCATCCGACCCGCACGCTCTCGACCGCTGGCTGGGAGTACAACATGGTGCGTTGGCTGGAGCGAAATGGCTATGACGTGACCTATAGCACGGACATCGATACCCATACGCAGGCGGAATTCTGGAAAGGCCGCAGGGCCTGGCTCTCTGTCGGACATGACGAATACTGGTCCCAGGAGATGCGACGGCATGTAGAGGCCGCTCGCAACCAGGGCATCGGCCTGGGGTTTTTTTCCGCCAATACCTGCTACTGGCAGATCAGGCTCGGGCCAAGCCTCCTCACCGGCGAGCCGAACCGGACCATGGTGAGCTATAAGGAGGTCGCCCTCCAGGAAGATCCCCTGGCGCTGGATGGCGATCCCTCGAACGATCACCTGATCACCGTCCAATGGCGCGAGCCCCCTGTTCAACGACCGGAAGATGCGCTGCTGGGCGTCATGTACGGGACCGTCCCGGTTGATGGAGACATTCTCGTCACCAATCCCTCGCACCCGCTCTTTGACGGTGTTGACCTGCCACCCGACCATCGTCTCCCAGGCCTGCTGGGGTACGAAATCGACCAGGCGTTTCCCGGCGGACCAGCCGGCTTGGTCATCCTGGCGCATTCCCCCTACCCGAGGGATGGCCAGGTGATCTATGGCGACATGACCATCTACGAGGCCCCGAGCGGGGCGTCCGTATTCGCCGCCGGGACGATTCAATGGAGTTGGGGGCTCGACGACTACAATGCGCCGGCATTGCGGACCGCCCGTTCCAGCGAGGCAGTGCAACGAATGACCATCAACGTATTGAGATTGCTGGCGTCCAAGGCCTCCACCCCCGTTCACTAATCAGGCCGGGGGCCTTCTACGGTGTGCACCAGACTGCCGCTCCGGTGAGCCGCATCTACGCGTTTCTCAGAATCTTATGGGCTAGACTCAGGTGCGTAATTCGTAGAATCAACGACTTGCGTGATACTTTCCCATTGCATCTCGCGGAAGAATAATTTTATAGTCCATCCATTGACTTCCCTCGTCATAGCGCTATCTATGACTCGAGTTTTCTGCAGGTAGCCCTTGCAGTAACACGTCAGAGCTGAATTTCCAGCTTTCACACAACTGTACATCAGGGCCTCGGCGCTCACTAATCTAGAAGGAGGATTGGGTATGGCTACGGAATCGAAAGAGAAGAAATCCACGGCGGCGAAGAATTTCCAGCCGCTCGGTGATCGCCTGTTCGTCACCTACACTGAGGAAATGGAACGGACCTCGGGGGGAATCTATGTCCCTGACTCCGCGAAGGAAAAGCCGCAGCGAGGCATTGTGCAGGCCATCGGAAAGAAAGTGGAGAACATCAAGGTCGGCGACCAGGTGTTGTTCGACAAGTACTCCGGCAGCAAGCTCCGCATCGAAGACGAAGAATGCCTCATCCTCAAAGAAGAAGATATCCTGGGCATCTTCACCCACTAATCTCTCACGAACCCGACTAACGATTATCTGACGACTAACGGAGGAGACTTATGGCAAAGCAATTGTTGTATAGCGAAGCGGCGCGGGCAGCCATCCTGAGAGGGGTGAACCAGCTCGCCGATGCCGTGAAGGCAACGCTCGGCCCAAAGGGCCGGAACGCGATTTTGGACAAGAAGTTCGGCGCCCCGACGATCACCAAGGACGGCGTGACGGTGGCGAAGGAAGTCGAACTCAAGAATCCGTACGAGAACATGGGCGCTCAGCTGGTTCGCGAAGTCGCCAGCAAGACCAGCGACACGGCCGGTGACGGAACCACCACCGCCACGGTGTTGGCCCAGGCGATCTACCGGGAAGGCGTCAAGAACATCACTGCCGGCGCCAATCCGATGGAAATTCAGCGCGGCATCAACAAGGCCGTGGAAGTTGTGATCGCAGAGCTCAAGAAGCTCAGCAAGCCCTGCCAGAACAAGACCGAGATCTCCCAGGTCGGCACCATCTCCGCCAACAACGACAAGACCATCGGCGACCTCATCGCGGAAGCGATGGAGAAGGTCGGCAAGGATGGCGTCATCACGGTTGAAGAAGCCAAGTCGATGACCACCTCGCTGGACGTCGTCGAGGGCATGCAGTTCGATCGCGGCTACATCTCCCCTTACTTCGTGACCAACGCCGAGCGGATGGAAGCCGTCATGGACGAGCCGCTCATCCTCATCAATGAAAAGAAAGTCAGCAGCATGAAGGACCTCCTCCCGGTCCTCGAGCAGGTTGCCAAGCTGGGCAAGCCGCTCATCATCATTGCTGAAGAGGTCGAAGGCGAAGCGCTGGCGACCCTCGTGGTCAACAAGCTGCGCGGCACCCTCAACGTGTCGGCCGTGAAGGCTCCGGGCTTCGGCGATCGCCGCAAGGCCATGTTGGAAGACATCGCGATCCTCACCGGCGGCCAGGTCATCTCCGAGGACCTCGGCTTGAAGCTCGAGAACGTCAAGTTGACGGATCTCGGCCGTGCCAAGCGCGTCACGATCGACAAGGACAACACCACGATCGTCGAAGGCCATGGCGACCCGAAGAAGATCGAAGGCCGCGTGAAGCAGATCAAGGCCCAGATCGAAGAGACCACCTCGGATTACGATCGCGAGAAGCTCCAGGAGCGGCTGGCGAAGATCGTCGGCGGTGTGGCCGTCATCAATGTCGGCGCCGCGACCGAGACCGAAATGAAGGAAAAGAAGGCGCGCGTGGAAGACGCCTTGCATGCCACCAAGGCGGCCGTTGAAGAAGGCATCGTCCCCGGCGGAGGCACGGCCTATCTGCGCTGCCTCAAGGGCTTGGATTCCCTCAAGGACCTGCCCCTGGAGCAGAAAGTCGGCGTGGACATCGTGCGCCGCTCGCTCGAAGAGCCGGTTCGTCAGATCGCTGCCAACGCGGGAGCCGAAGGTTCCGTGGTGGTCGGCCGCGTCCGCGAGGACAAAAATGCGAACGGCGGCTACAACGCCGCTACCGATGAGTACGTGGACATGATCAAGACCGGCATCATCGATCCGACGAAGGTGTCCCGTTGCGCATTGCAGAACGCCGCCAGCGTCGCGGGTTTGATGCTGACGACCGAAGTCATGATCACGGAATTGCCGGAAGAAAAGAAAGAACCTGCCGGTGGCCATGCTGGTCACAACCACGGCATGGAAGGCATGTACTAAGGTTTCCGTTTCTTCTTCGCTGTCGAAGACCGGTCCGGCGGTGGCCCCGCCGGGCCGGTCTCTTTTT